>DCDU01000208.1:10206-11657 GCA_002316585.1 Firmicutes bacterium UBA1047
TTTCATAAAAAATATTCCTCCAAGTTTCTTCTGTCATTTTCGCAGCTTGTTAACTATCTTCTCCATTACGGTCTGACTTGTAGCGTTAAATATAGGCTCCTTATCAACAACTACTATAGGTGCAACATTTTCTTTTGTTTTCTTACAAAATCCCAGGCATTTAATTGCTTCCACTTCTAACTCTTCATCACTGTAGTTATCGGCATCCTCACGAATTATATCCTTTAAATCATCAATCTGATCTAAAATATTCATTGAGCCTAACAATGTACAGTTTGAGCCTACGCAGACTTTCACTTTCATAATACTCCTCCAAATATGCGAATTTTATCCCTTTGTTTATATTATAACTTATTTGAGCGTAATTTTCCACAAAAAAATTTTAATTCCTTATACCGATTTCATCAGTCAATTGGATATCTTTTAGCATCAGCCAATTATAGTCTTTTTTTAACTCCATATTCACCTTAACTTTATATATTCCTGATTCTTGAGGGAGACTTTCCACTATTGACATATCATTATAAAGTAGGGGGAAACTTTCCGGAGATTCATTGTATTTTTCTTTCATTATTTTACCGCTTTCCTCATCGGGAACGAAATAAATTATTCCGAATCCCTTAGATGGATATGTATATACTCAGTCATGGATATATATAATACTCCTTAATTATTTTTTCTATAATTGAATTTCATATAATAATTAATTTTCCCTACTTTTATGGCATTATTAATTGATTGAAAGCAGTGAGCGTTTTCCCAAATCTACATGTTTATAACATTGTTAAAAATATTTTTAACAATGTTATACTTTATAGTGAATTTGCTGTCAACATTTATTTATTACTGAATTTTTTTTGATGTAAAAATATACTTATTTCTCATCTATAATTAAAACTTCAGCAAAAAAGACGCTTAAATAATAGTGTCTTTTATAATTTGTTTCATAAAACTAAAAAAACCCCGATATGGGGTTCTTTATCTACTTTATATATTTAGCCACAATTTCATTGACATGCTTTCCGTCAGCTTTGCCTTTTACTTTAGGCATTATGAGAGCCATCAGCTTACCCAGATCTTTTTTGGTCTGAGCGCCTGTTGCTTCAATTGCTTCTTTCACAATTGAGTCAAGCTCTTCATCTGACAGTTGAGGCGGTAAATATTCTAATAGTATTTTGATTTCTTCGTTGGTTAGATCTATAAGATCTTGTCGATTGCCTTTTTCAAAGTCGGATATAGAATCTTTTTTCTGTTTAACTTGCTTAGCTATTATGTCAACTATTTCAACGTCCGATAATTCTATTCTTTCGTCAACTTCTCTTTGTTTAATAGCTGCTCTAACCATTGTAACGGTATCTTTTTTGACTTTGTTTTTAGATTTCATGGAGTCTTTTAAATCTTCCATGAGCTTCTCTTTCAAAGGCATACCTTTCACCTCTTTATCTTGCTTT
>DCDU01000079.1 GCA_002316585.1 Firmicutes bacterium UBA1047
GACGGCTCAAAAAACTCTATTCTGCCCATATTGGCAGCAACGCTTTTGTGCTCGGAAGAATGCATAATTCATGACATTCCCAATTTGCAGGATGTAAAAATAATGTGCAAACTTTTGGAAGCTTTAGGAGCAAAGGTTGAAAAATCAGAAGCAAATACTTTGAAAGTAACTGCTGAAAACATAATAACATGCGAGGCTCCATATGAGCTGATAAGTAAAATGAGAGCATCTTTTTTGGTAATGGGACCACTTTTAACAAGATGCCATAACGCAAAAGTATATATGCCCGGAGGATGTGCCATAGGAACAAGACCGATTGATTTGCATCTAAAAGGATTTAAATACCTTGGTTCAGATATAAAGTCCGAGAACGGTTATGTAAACGCAACAACGGAACAATTGAAAGGAAGAGATATATACCTTGACTTTCCAAGTGTCGGGGCTACTGAGAACATAATTATGGCAGCAACGCTTGCTGAAGGAGAAACAATTTTAGAAAATGCGGCGGAAGAACCGGAAATAGTAGACTTGGCAAATTTCATAAATTCTATGGGCGGAAACATTGTCGGAGCAGGTACTAAAACAATCCGTATTAAAGGTGTTAAAAAACTACATAAAACAGAGCATACTGTAATTCCTGACAGAATTGAAGCCGGTACTTACATGGTAGCTGCAGCAGCAACAGGCGGGGACGTAATGGTTGAAAATGTGGTTCCGAGCCATTTGCAGCCTATAATTGCAAAACTTAGAGAAGCAGGAGTTACAGTCGAAGAATACGATGATAAAATTAGAGTTAAAGCAGGCGATTCAATAAAACCTGTTGACATAAAAACACTTCCATATCCGGGATTTCCTACGGATATGCAGGCGCAATTCATGGCAATGCTGTCTAAAGCGGACGGTACAAGCATAATAAATGAAACGATCTTTGAAAACCGTTTCATGCATGTAAATGAAATGTCAAGAATGGGCTTGAATGTAAAGTTGGAAGGAAGCAGTGCTATCTTAATGGGTAACAGCCATTTAAGCGGTGCAAAGGTCAAAGCCACGGATTTAAGAGCGGGGGCTGCCCTTATCATAGCAGGTTTATTGGCCGAAGGAGAAACTGAAATTACTGAAGTCTACCACATTAAGAGAGGCTATTCAAATATTGTAAAAAAACTTCAGAATTTAGGAGCTGATATCAGATATGAAAAATAATTATTCACAACCTTTATACAGACCTCCTAGTGAGGCATGGAGCATGATAATTCAGGTAACTGAAGGATGCTCGCACAATAAATGCAGATTTTGCTACATGTACAAATGTAAGCAGTTTAGATTAAAATCAAAGGAAGAAATAAAGGAACACATTGAATGGTTAAAGCCAATGTACAAAAACCCTGACAGAATTTTTTTAGCAGACGGCAATGTTTTATGTCTTAAAACAGAAAAGCTGTTGGAATTATTGAATTACATTAAAAAGGAATTTCCAAATGTTCAAAGAATAAGCTCATACTCAGGACCGCTGGATTTGCTGAGGAAATCGGAAGATGAGCTGAAGGCTGTCAGGAATGCGGGGTTAGAGCTTCTGTACATGGGAGTGGAAAGCGGCTCGGACAAGGTTTTATCCATGATGGAAAAGGGTGTTACTCAAAAAGAAATGATTGAGGCCGGACAAAAAGCAATAAAAGCAGGCTTTAAATTATCATGCATGATAATATCAGGTCTTGGGGGCACGGAATACATGGAAGAGCATGCCGTAGAATCAGCCAAGGTTATTTCTGCAATCAATCCTCATTATTTTTCGCTTTTAAGACTTGTTGTAGAAGAAGAATCAGAGCTTGCGGAAGATGTAAGACAGGGGAAATTTAAAATGCTTACACCGCTTCAGGTTCTTGATGAAAATATAATTATGCTTGAAAATATGGAATTAACTGACTGTATTTTCAGAGCCAACCATGTTTCAAACCACGTAAATCAAGCAGGTACTTTAAATAAGGATAAAGAGATACTGATAGAAAGACTTAAGAAGTTCAGGGAAAGCCCAAGCTTTATCCCAACAACTTTTGACAGACTGTAATATGTAAAGGGACACACCGCAGAGGTATGTCCCTTAGCCAGTTTGAGACTGGCATTGCGCTCGGAATTACGATTATCGCCATGAGCACTAAAGAAGGAGCTCAAAGAATTTGATTCCTAACTTAATTCCGTAATAAATAATAATTGCTCCGCAGATAATGTTTATTACTTTCAATGCCTTTTCATTGAATACCTTCTTAAATACACTTACAATCGTACCAATAGACAAAAACCATACTATGGATGCTAACGAGGAGCCCATAATAAAATACTTAGCCATGTCTTGAGACAAGGAAGCCCTGAATCCTCCGAACAACAGAGTTCCGTCAATTAATGCCTGAGGATTAGCCCAGGTAACAAGAAAACATGATACTGCCACCTGAAGCAGCGTTTTTTTTGTATCTATTGAATTGCTAAGGGTTGGAGTTGAATGAATAAGAGAAATTCCAATCCAGATTATTGCAAGTGACCCAAGCCCCAAAAGCAATATTTTTATAAAGGGCACTGCTTCAATTAATGCGCCCATTCCGAAAAAGCAAGCAAGAGCCAACGAAATATCAAATAAAATCGTTATTAATGCAACTGTGTACATTTTTGATTTCGGCTGTGTCATTGCTGTGTTGATAATATACATATTTTGCATTCCAATAGGTGCAACATATGCAATACCTACCGTAAATCCTTTAATAACAGTTTCAATCATAGAATTCACCTCAAAAAAATTTGCTTACTAAATAATATAACTAAGTCAAAATAAAGTCAATAATTAGATTTCTCAGTGTCAATGTCATTAGCCATTGACACGGACCTTCAGAATGTTATAATACAATAAAAACAATAA
>DCDU01000023.1:0-754 GCA_002316585.1 Firmicutes bacterium UBA1047
ACACAAAATTATTTATAGGCTCTAATTACATGCTGCTCAAGCCAATAAGAGACCGTTTCAAGTTTTGAAACGGTCTCTTATTAATCTTCGGCGTATATTTCGCCGATTGTTTATATTAATACCATCCCCTTAATTTCATAACTTCAGCTACCTTTTTAACTGAAATCATGTAAGCGGCTTGTCTTATTGTACATTTCTGTGCTTCTTGAAGAGCCCATACAGCGTTAAATGCCTGAATCATTTTAACTTCTTGTTTTTCTTCTACTTCTTTTTCTTCCCAATAATATCCTTGCAGGTTTTGTACCCACTCAAAGTATGAAACCACTACTCCGCCGGCATTAGTTAAAATATCCGGTGTAACAGGGATTCCTCTTTTATTCAGCACTTCGTCAGCTTCTGAAGTTGTCGGTCCGTTAGCTGCTTCACATATTAATTTAGCTTTAATTTTTTCTGCTACTTCTTTAGTTATAGCATTTTCCAAAGCTGCCGGAATTAATATGTCAACATTCAATTCCCAGAATTCATCAAGACTAATCATTTTAGCTTTTGGATAATCAACTAAATTTCTGTGTTCATTAAAGTAAGCTAACATATCTTCAAAATCTAATCCATCTTCATTATATATTGCATATGTTCCTACTTTTGGTGCCCATTCTGCAATAGATACTATTTTAGCTCCTTGTCTTTGAACATTTTTAACTGTATAACGACCTACATTTCCAAATCCTTGAATAGCAACCTTTGATTTTTTGAT
>DCDU01000023.1:901-4803 GCA_002316585.1 Firmicutes bacterium UBA1047
ATAGCAACCTTTGATTTTTTGATATCAATTCCAACCTTTTTAGCTGCTTCTCTTGTAACTATTGAAACGCCGAATCCGGTTGCTTCGTTTCTGCCTTCCGAGCCGCCCCATGCTACAGGTTTTCCGGTTATAACACCTAATGCTGAAGTTCCTGTTAGCTTGTTGTATTCATCTACCATCCAAGCCATAATTTGTCCGTTAGTTCCTACGTCAGGTGCCGGTATATCTTCTTTTTCCCCTAAGTACTTATAAAGTTTGTTTACATAGCCTCTTGATAGTCTTTCTAATTCTCCTTGAGATAGTGTTAATGGATCACAAATAATTCCACCTTTACCTCCGCCATACGGAAGTCCCATTACTCCACCTTTAAATGTCATCCATATTGAAAGAGCTTTGACTTCCTCCAATGTTACGCCCGGATGGAATCTAACTCCACCTTTTGTCGGACCAACTGCATCATTATGCGATGCTCTGAATCCTTTAAATGATTTCACACTTCCGTCATCCATTCTTACGGGAATGTTAACTTCAATAACTCTTTGCGGTTCCTTTAAAATTTCAAATACAGCCGGATCTAATCCCAGAGCGTCACAAGCAGCTTTTACTTGCATTTGAGAATTTTCCAATGGATTTAAGTTCTCTTTAACCATAACTATACCTCCAAATAAGTAATTTAAGAATTTTTTATCTTAAATATTGCTAATATTATAACAATATTACCGGACAAGTCTATTCTATCACCCTATTTGTATTATTTCAAGTATTAAAAAATATACATTCTTAACGGTATAAAAAATCAGAAGCTAACGCTTCTGATTTTTTATAATTCGCTTTTCTCTTTCATCTTATTGTAATAGTAAGTTAAGGAGAATAAACTTTCATTCAAATGAACATTTTCCACATGTACCTCTTCAGGCATCTTTAAATCTTTTGGGGCAAAGTTCCAAATTGCCCTTATACCGCATTGTACTAATTGCTCAGCAACTTGCTGGCTTACACTCTTAGGCGTACAGATAACTGCAATATCAATATGTTCCTTTTTAAGAAAATCCTCTATATCATCAGCATCCAATATCAATGCATTTCTTATAGACATACCTATAAGCTTAGGATTCTTATCAAACAAAGCAACTACTTCATAATCTGCTTCATAAAATCCGGTGTAATTCGCAATTGCCTGACCTATGTTTCCGGCACCTACGATTATTATTTTATACTTTTTGTCCAGACCTAGTATCTTTGCAATTTCATTTCTCAAATTTCCAACATCATATCCGAATCCCTGCTGTCCAAATCCCCCAAAATTATTTAAATCCTGTCTTATTTGGGAAGCCGAAAAACCAGTCATGTCGCTTAATTCTCTTGAGGAAGTCTTGTTCACTCCTATTTTGTTTAATTCTCCGAGATACCTGTAGTATTTAGGTAACCTTCTTATTACTGCAGGTGAAATTTTTTCATGTTTATACATATGCGCCTCCTGTGATATATTTTAACAACCATACAATCACTTTGCAACACATTTTTAACAATAAAATAATTATTTTAACAAATAAGCCTTTTATGAATTTTTCATAATTACGCTTTCAATAACATTAACTGCTTCCTCACAGGCATCGCAACATTTTTCAAGACGATTATATGCTATAGTCCATGTCATTATATCAATGGCATTATGAGTTGTCAGATGCAGTTTCCTGACAATTTCAGTATAAAGGTTATCTCCTTCTTCTTCAATTCTGTTAATATTAATAATTTTATTGTGTATTTCTTTTGATTTTTTGAAATTTTTAAATTCTTTGAACGCATCTATCAATTCTTTGCAGCTGGTTAAAATCAATCCTGAAAATTTAATGGCATCTTCTCGAATCACTTTTACATTGTACATATACATATGCAAAAGTACATCTTCAATACAGTCAGTTATATCATCAATTTCATGTATCAACGTTATAATGTCTTCACGTTCAATAGGAGTAATAAATTCCTTTGCAAGCCTTCTGGTTATTTCATGACCTTCTATGTCAGCTGCATGCTCTATGTCATGCATAGATTTCATCTTTTCCTGCAATGTATCGGCGTTATAATTACGCAATGTATCATCCAGGAGCTTTGCAGCGTCATAACTGTATTCAGCCAATTTTATAAAGCCGTCAAAATAATCAAAATCATGTTTTCTCACCATATTTCACCTCTTATATTTAAAAAATAATCATAAATAATTTAGCCATTAAAAAACCTATTAGTCCGCATCCGGGAAATGTCAAAATCCAGGTCATAACCATTTCATTAACAATTCCCCAGTTTACTGAAGATAATCTTTTTGCAGCCCCCACACCCATTATTGCCGTAGTCTTTGTGTGAGTGGTACTTACAGGTATTCCTGTAATCGAAGAAATAAAAAGACAAGTAGCCGCCGCCATATCCGCTGAAAAACCTTGGTATTTTTGAAGCCTGACCATGTCCATTCCAACTGATTTGATAATTTTGTACCCTCCTATTGATGTGCCGATGCCCATAATTGCTGAACATAAAAGCATCATCCACACAGGTATATGAAAATTGGTAACATTCGTCTGTCCGTTAGCTAAAAAAATTCCAAGCATGAATACTCCCATAAATTTTTGTCCGTCCTGAGCGCCATGCATAAATGCCATAGCCGCTCCGCTGGCAATCTGCGCATTTTGGAAAAAAGAATTCGCTTTTGACCTGACCATTCTCCTAAAAATTATCTCTGTTATTTTTACAACAATCCATCCCATTACAAAACCCAAAAATGTAGATAGTACTAACCCATACAATACTTTAACCCATTCATCGGCGTTAATTCCTTGCAGCCCATTATGTAAAGCAATTGCAGCGCCGGATATACCCGCTATTAACGCATGGCTTTCACTTGTCGGTATTCCAAACCACCATGCAGCAGTAGCCCATGTTACGATTGCAAATAATGCCGCGCATAAAGCAACCAATGCATCCTTTGAATTTTCTCCAAAATCAACCATATTATAAATAGTTTGAGCTACATTGGCATTTATCATTGTCATTAAAAAAACGCCTAAAAAATTAAATACTGCAGCCATTAAAATAGCCGATCTTGCTGATATTGAACGGGTTGAAACGCATGTGGCAATAGCGTTTGGAGCATCCGTCCAACCATTAACCATGACAACCGCCAAGGTTAAAATTGTGGTAACCAGCAACATCGGGTCAGAGGAAATCTGTATTAAAAAATCCGAAAAAGATACAACCATATCATTCTCCTGTTTACTGAACTTTATAACATTTTACTTAAATTTTACATACAAGAATAATATATCATAATATACGTTAAAATTCTACTAATTTTTATAAACATATAATTTCAAAGTTGCTGTAACGCTTTATCAACGAATTGAATATCATATTTGTAAGACTAATTTTGGGAGGATTTTAATGAAAAAATTTATTTCTCTACTAATTGTTGTGCTACTTATTACATCTATCGTACTTACGGGCTGTAATGAAAAACCGGCAGAAAATCAGAAGGTACGCCTAATAGAGGTAACTCACTCCATTTTTTACACCCCACAGTATGTTGCAATTGAACAGGGATTATTTGAAAAGCAAGGTCTTAACATTGAATTAACCAATGGCGGCGGTGCCGACAAATGTATGGCAGCCTTGGTAAGCGGCGAGGCCGACATAGCTTTTATGGGACCGGAGGCCAGTGTTTATGTTTACCTTCAGGGAAGAGATGATTTGGCGGTTAATTTTGCTCAGCTTACGCAAAGGGATGGCTCATTTATAGTTGGAAGGGAAAAGGATGACAACTTTACAATTGACAAATTAAAAGGCCATACAATTCTTGGAGGCAGAAAAGGCGGAATGCCGTTAATGGCATTGGAATATGTATTAAAGCAAAA
>DCDU01000023.1:4928-5697 GCA_002316585.1 Firmicutes bacterium UBA1047
TTGGAATATGTATTAAAGCAAAACAACTTAACTCCAGGTGTAGATATTGATGTGAGAACAGACGTTCAATTTGATATGATGGCAGGGGCATTTGCCTCAGGCGAAGCAGATTACACCACACTTTTTGAGCCTTTGGCTTCAACATTTGAGCTCCAGGGAAACGGATATGTGGTTGAATCTGTAGGAAGACTTGCAGGATATATTCCTTATACATGTTACAGTTCACTAAAAAGCTATATTGAAAAGAATCCTGAAATTATTCAAGGCTTTTCAAACGCCCTTTATGAAGCAATGTCTTGGGTAGATGAACACGACGCTATGGAAGTAGCTGAAGTAATTTTACCTCAGTTTGCAGATTCCGACGTTGAATTTTTAGCTAAAATAGTTCAGACTTACAAGGACTTGGACGCCTGGAATCCTGACCTTGTACTTGGTGAAGACGGTTACAACAGACTTATTGACATAATGAAGTTAGCAGGTGAAATAGAAGAGGGTGCTCCGTATGAAGTAATACAAACTCCCGACTTCGCAATAAAAGCAAAAGAAAATTATAAAAAGTGAAAATTACAAATCCGGAGAAAAATAATTTCTCCGGTCTTTTTCTTACTATAGGATTATGGACATCTCCCAGTCTCCTTCACCAAAATATTTGCTCCCTCTGGTCGCATATTTTGGGAAGTCGGTGCGAATGACCTACCAACCATTTCTCAGAAAAAACACTCTGAGAAATGGGGTTAGGGCATCTTGCAGTCTCCTTCACCAAAATATT
>DCDU01000128.1 GCA_002316585.1 Firmicutes bacterium UBA1047
CCGGCAATTCTATTAAAAAGTGTTGACTTGCCTACATTTGGTCTGCCAACAATTGTTACTGTAGGTCTTCCCATATTAATCCTCCGTTTATTTAACGATTAAGCCAATCAAAGCGTCACCGTCAACATCGCAAATTTCTACCTTTGTATTTAATTCTTTTTCTAAATTTTCAATAACCATATCATCTAACATACACATATTGTCATTAATCATATTTTTAGGCAGAATAAGATTCTTATAATCTTTTCCCTTAAGCTGCCCGATGATATCTTTTCCTGTTGTAAGCCCCGATACGGTTATTCTGTCACCGAAATGATTATTTATAATTTTAACAACATTTATTTTCACATCAATTCTATTCATTATTATTTTTGATAATTCAACCATTAATTCATAGGCGGCGACGCCTGTTACAATAGTAATTTCATCTTTTAATAATTTTTTATACTTAATGTTTTTTACTGTTTCCTCTATCTGGCTTTTAAACAACCGGCACATGCCTATTCCGTTTTCCAATTGGTCAAAATCTTCGTAATCCTCATAAGAAGGAAAATCATTCCCGCTTAAAATATAGAATTCGTCTGCTATGAAAATAAATCTGGTACCTATTTTTTTCAGAAGTTTATTCTGCAGTTCCGTGACCTGTGCTACCACATCCATTGCGCTTTCTTTATCAAACGGTTTAAGCTCCGTAAGCTTATCCCTGTACTTTGTAAGACCTACAGGCACAACGGCAACACTTCTCAGCCCCGGGTGAAGTTTGGATAAATCGTTTATGGTCTTAGTCAGCTGGTCTTTGTCATTTACGTCTCTTACCAGAACTATCTGACAATCAACCGTTATATTTGCATCAATAAGATTTTTTAAATATTTTAGTATATCTATATCCTTATTGTTGCCCATCATATATTTTCTAAGTTCCGAGTCGGTGGTGTGGACAGATACCTTTATGGGACTGATTTTGTACTTGATAATTCTTTCAATTTCATCATCAGATAAATTTGTGAGAGTAATAAAATTACCATACAAGAAAGACAGTCTCGTGTCATCGTCCTTTAAATAAAGAGTCTTTCTCATTCCCTTGGGCATTTGGTCGATAAAACAAAAAATACATTTATTTGAACAAACCTTTATATTGTCCATAAGAGGATTCTCAAATACAATTCCTATATCCTCATCGTATTCTTTTTCAATTTCGAGCTCCCAGATTTCTCCGTCCTTCTTTTTAATTTCAAAAAAAACTATATCATCGGAAATTTGATACTTATAATCTATGTAATCCATTATTTTGGAATTATTTACGGTTAAAAGTTCATCCCCCGGCTCTATATCCATTTCTTCGGCTATACTGTTTTTTAGCACTTTAACAATTATATTTTTCATACATTATCCTTTAAATTCAATGTTCATCACATTATATCATATTATGACAAGCAACTGCAATGTTATTTTTAACGCTGTTATTCACAGGCTTTATTAATTTCATATATAATTAAATATACGCTAAAACGAAAGTCATCCTTGTATATTTAACAATGTTTGTTATAATATAATTATCTGTATCATAAATATTAAAGAATGTATAAAAATTGGAATATCCAATTTAAAGAGAGAGGTGGAATATGAAGTTCAAAGATTATGAATATGTAAGACCGGATTATGATAATATCCAAAAACAGTATCTAAGTTTAATTAATGATTTCAATAACTCAACGACTGCCGATGAACAGTATTTATTCCTAAAAAAAATAAATGCCTTATCAAAGGAAGTTGAAACAATGGCTCAGCTGATTTATATCAGAAATTCCATCAATACAGCCGATGAATTTTATGATGGCGAAAAAGACTATATGGATATGACATCACCTAAATTTCACGGTTTGAGAGTTGAATTTTACAAAGCATTATTAAACTCAGAATTTAAAGAAGAATTAAAAGAGAAAATTTATCCTCAGCTTATTACTTTGGCAGAAATTGAAATTAAAACATTTTCTGACGAAGCAATTCCTCTTATGCAGGAAGAGAATAAACTGATAAGCGAATATGATAAGCTTATTTCCTCCGCAAAAATAGATTATGACGAAAAAACTTTAAACTTGTCCCAAATGCAGCCTTATATGGAATCAAAGGACCGTAAAATAAGAAAGGAAGCTTATGAAAAATGGAGCGGCTTCTTTAAAGAAAATGAAGCAAAATTTGATATTATCTATGATAAATTGGTTAAGGTCAGAAATCAAATAGCTTTAAAATTAGGATTTGACAGCTTTACCCAGCTTGGATATCTAAGAATGGGAAGATCTGACTACAACGCAAAAGATGTGCGGAAATTCAGGGAACATGTATTGAACTACATAGTACCTATTTCCAATAAATTAAGGGAAAGACAGGCAAAGCGCATAGGTGTTGACAAATTTAAATATTATGATATCCCATTGAATTTCTTATCAGGAAATCCGGCTCCGAAGGGAAACAAAGAATGGATAATGAGGCATACAAAAAAAATGTATGAGGAATTATCTCCTGAAACAGGTGAATTTATTAACTTCATGATGGGCAGGGACTTATTTGACCTTGAAACAAAGCCGAATAAGCAGGCAGGAGGATATTGCACATTCCTGTATGATTACAAATCCCCGTTTATATTTGCCAACTTTAACGGAACACAGGATGATGTTACCGTTGTTACTCACGAGGCAGGTCATGCGTTCCAAACATATCAGAGCAGACATTACGATGCACCTGAATATAGTTTCCCCACATCCGAAGCTGCTGAAATCCATTCAATGAGCATGGAATTCATAACCTGGCCTTGGATGGAATTATTCTTTGAAGAGGATACGGACAAATTTAAATTTTTCCACTTGTCGGATTCTTTCTCATTTATACCTTATGGAGTGACGGTTGATGAATTTCAGTATGTTGTATATGATAATCCGAATATGACTCCTGATGAAAGAAAAAAGGCATGGAGAGATATTGAAAGAAAATATACTCCGTATAAGGATTATGGCGATAATGATTTCTTAGATAAGGGAACATTTTGGTTTAAGCAGGGACATATTTTTTCATCTCCTTTTTACTACATCGACTATACCCTTGCACAGATATGCTCATACCAATATTGGCTAAGATTTAACGAGGACAGGCAAAAAGCATGGGATGATTATTTGAAAATATGCGAAGCAGGCGGAAGCCAATCCTTCCTTGAAATCATAAAAACCGGAAATTTGGAAAGCCCCTTTGAAGAAAATACAATTAATTCTGTGTCGTCAAAAATCAGAGAATATTTAGATTCAATTGATGATATGAAACTTTAAAGGCAGGTTACACACCTCTCAATGGGAAAGGGGACACACCTCTACTTTAGGGATAGTCTTTGTGAGTAAGAGGAATGTCCCCGATAAGTGTCCCCGTTGTGAAGGGGACACCTATTATAAAAGGGACAGATTTTTTATTGAATAATCAATTGAAAAATCTGTCCCTTTTATTTAAATGATATTAGTCCTGTTGAGGAGCTTCTACAGGGCATACGCCGGCACATGCTCCACAGTCAATACAAGTTGCAGGGTCAATCACATATTTATCATCACCAGCAGAAATTGCGCCTACCGGGCATTCTGGTTCGCACGCTCCACAGCTTATACATGCATCTGTTATTTTGTAAGCCATTACATTTCACCTCCCCCAATATCGTCAAACCTATTGTAGCACTATTCATAATGATTTAAAAGTGTTTTTTTAATAAAATATAAAATTAATTATTTTCAGTCTTCCAATTCTTTTAATTCTTCCAAATTTATATCTTCTGTTTTATGTTTTATTACTCCTTCTTCTATAACCTTAAGCTCATCGCCTTTTATTTCCTCTATCTCTATAGTTCCGTCACTTTTTAAAACATTTACTTTTGCGGTAACAAATAATGGATTAATATCTAACACTATTCCTGTTTTATTTGTTCCCAATACCTGTACCTTATCCCCCAAATCAGGAAGCTTTTGAATATTTTCTTCATACACCTGGTGCTCATAATTCAGGCAGCACATGAGTCTGGAGCATATTCCCGATATTTTGGCCGGATTCAAAGATAATTTTTGCTCCTTTGCCATTTTAATTGATACAGGATAAAATTCGCCCAAGAATGAGGAGCAGCACATTTGTCTTCCGCAAGGGCCAAGTCCTCCTATCATTTTTGCTTCATCCCTAACGCCTATTTGTCTTAATTCTATTCTTGTTCTGAATATTGCTGCCAAATCCTTTACCAATTCCCTGAAGTCTATTCTTCCGTCTGCGGTAAAGTAAAAAATCACCTTGTTGTTGTCAAAGGTATATTCTATATCAATCAGCTTCATTTCCAATTGATGCTCTTCTATTTTTTTAAAGCATATATCGAAAGCTTGTTTTTCCTTTTCCTTATTTTCGTGATTTAATTTAATATCTTCCTCTGTTGCAAGCCTCAGAACCTTTTTTAAGGGCTGTACTATATCCTCTTCTTTTACCATTTTTGGCCCAACAACTACCTGTCCGTATTCAATTCCTCTTATTGTTTCTACTATAACAAAATCTCCATTGTTAATCCATTTTTTCTCGGGATCAAAATAGTATATCTTGCCGGCTTTTTTAAATCTTACGCCAACTACCTTTATCATTTAAAGACCTCCTGAATCTTTAAAAGCATATTATCTACCGCTAATCTATAGCTAACATTGCTCTTTATATTGTCGCTTACATTTTGTATGTATTCAATAATATCGGAATCCATTTTAATGCTTTTTCCATGGGCTCTTAAAAGTCTGATGCAATCTTTGTTTATAACAAATCCCTCCATATTGCTATTTACAAACATCACATCTCTTATCCACATTATCATTATTTCTATTATTGTATCTATATAATCTTTTTGTTCGTCAAAGTAATTTTCTAATTCATAAATAATGTCCGAATCGGAGTTTATAATTTTATCAAAAATTTTAATTATTTCATCACGTTTTCTAAGAATATCATCATTGCCGTTAATTATATTTATAGCCTTATTTAGATTTCCGTTTGAATAATTTGCCGCTAATTCAATTGCATCAATGTCAGAATTTAGTTCCTTTAAATGTGATATAATTGTTTCTTTGCTGATATTTCTAAATTTAACTTCCTGACACCTTGAAACAATAGTGGGAAGAAGCAAATTTGAATTTATGGTCAGCAGTATCATTACAGTATCTGCAGGAGGTTCCTCCAAGGTTTTTAAAAAAGTATTGGCAGCTTGCACTGTCATTAAATGAGCATCTTTTATTATATAAATTTTTCTTTTTGATTCATATGGTTTTTTATATATTGAATTTATTAAATCATCAATATCTTCTCTTTTAATACTTTTTTCATCTTCATTAATAATATGCAAATCCGGATGATTCAAAGTATTTGCTTTTATGCAGCTATTGCATAAGTTGCAGGGCTCTTCATGAAAATTTAAGCAAAGCAAAGATTGGGCAAAAATTAATGCTAAATTAAATTTGCCCATACCCTTAGGTCCTTCAAATATATAGCAATGCGACACTAAGTTGCTATTGATTGACTTAATCAAAGATGCTTTTATTTCTTCCTGTCCTGCTACCTGGCTGTAAAACATGACTGCCCCCTTTATATTTTTTCAAATCTATCTACGGGAGTTACAAAAACAACGGCTCCTCCTACCGTAACTTCGATAGTTTGCGGCAAATACCCTCCCACAGTACTGAACGAACTTGGAGGTATGGCGGCAGTAACTTTCTTTTTAGTCTTGCATATCTTTCTTATTATTTCAATTACTTCATCTATTTTGTCATCTTCAATACCTGAAATCACCGTCGTATTTCCGGAGCTTAAAAAACCTCCGGTTGATGACATTTTAGTTGATGAAAATCCACTTTCTCTAAGTGCTGAAATTAACTTGTTTGCATCATCATTTTGCACTATTGCGGTTATCAGCTTCATAAGAACCTCCTTCTTACGGGGACATTCCTTCATGGCTGACCCCAACGGCTTACCTACCATGAAGGTGTGTCCCCCTTCCTTATATTGTTAATAGACCTTTAATTTCCTCAAATATTTCTTCGATTGACCTTTCGGCATCAACGGTTATTATTTCAGGAAAATATTCAGAAAGTTTTTTGTATCCTTCATACACATTTTTATGAAAAGAGATATCTTCGTTTTCCAATCTGTCTCCCCCATCAATGCAAAGCTTTCTCTTCAATGCCTTTTCAGGTTCGACATCTAATAAAATTACTAAGTCAGGTTTAATTCCCGCAGTTGCGAAATCATTTATTTTTTTTACCTCGTCAATACCAAGACCTCTTCCAAGCCCTTGATACACCAAACTTGAATAAACATATCTTTCGCTTATTACTACCTTCCCCGCTTTGAGCCAGGGTATTATTTTTTCGGAAATAAGCTGTGCTCTGGACGCAGCATAGAGCAAAGCCTCAGTTCTGTAATCCATTTCAATATTATTTCTGTCCAAAATCAGTTCTCTGATTTTTTCGCTTATTAAAGTACCTCCCGGCTCTCTGGTAAACTCAATATCACGGCCTTCTTCACTGAAATACTTCCCTATCTTGTCTGCCATGGTGCTTTTGCCTGAACCATCAGAGCCTTCCAATACTATAAATCTTCCTTCCATTTAACAACTCTCACTAAATTATTTTTATTAACGCCGTTTACGTTAATACCATTTTCCAGCATTACCTTTACGTAGTCAACTGTTTCCTGAACAATTATTTCTCCCGGACATACCAATGGTATTCCCGGAGGATACGGTATAATAAATTCCGCCGCAGTCTTTCCTATTGCTTCGTCAATATCAATAAGCATATTTTCGGCATAAAATGCTTTTCTCATTTTTCTTTCATGCTGCAGCTGAGGAAATGGTTCAATTTGAATAACTTCTCTTTTTTCCTTGCTTTTACTTTCCTCTATATAAATTTCCTTTACAGCATCGAAAAGTCTGTCTATATCTTCAGGTTCATCTGTTGCCGTAACATATCCCACAGTATACTGCAAGTCGGCAAATTCCATCTGGATCTTATATTTGTACCTTAATATATCCTGAAGCTCCGTGCCGGTTATGCCAAGCTCACTCATGCTGATTACGGCGCGTGTTGCATCAAAATCATACAAACCTTCGCTGATTAAAAAGTCATCCTCCAAAACATTGATTCCCATATTTCTAAGCTCCAATGTTCTTCGTTTAAATACTTCAATATTTCTTTTTAATCTTTCTTCCGCATGTTCCTCCATCCAATGAACGGCATTTTCAATTGATGCCATCAAAACATATGAAGGAGAAGTGGTCTGAAGCATTCTTAACATAGTTTCTATATTGTTGACATTTACTTTGTCTGAGCAAATATGCAAAATTGAACCTTGAGTAAGGCATGGCAAAGTTTTATGAGTACTTTGAGTAACTATGTCCGCTCCGGAATTTTCCGCAGAAGGCGGTAATAAATCCTTGCAAAACTTAAGATGTGAGCCGTGTGCTTCATCAATCATCAAAATTTTACCGTGTTTGTGAACTATCTCCGCTGCTTTTTTTATATCAAAACAAATACCATAAAATGTTGGATACGTCAATACTACCATTTTTATATCCGGATTATCCGTAAGCATTTGATTTAGCTTATCTAAATTGATGCTGAAATTTAAACCGTGTTTTTTATTGAATTCCGGATATAGGTAAAACAGCTTCAAATCTCCTAATATACAAGCATTGTAAACTGACTTGTGACAATCCCTTTGCACAAGTATTTTATCTCCGGGGTTTGTACATGCCATTATTGCCGAGATTATTCCACAGGATGTCCCGTTAACGACCATGTATGATTTTTTGCTGCCGTAAACTTTAGAAATATAATTCATTGCATCCTTTAAAAAACCTGTAGGGTAATGTAAATTATCTGTCCCAAGAGTTTCCGTTATGTCATAAAAATTCAGATTCTTGCTTAATTCTCCTAAAATACCGTCTTTACCTTTATGACCGGGCATGTGAAAGTTTGTATCTACTTCACTTCGATACTGTTTAATCCCTGAAATAATATTTAGTTTTTCCATCTTTTGTCTCCCGTTAAATCATAAACTCATCTATTTATGTTGTATATTGGGATTAGTGCTCAGCTCCTTTTTTTTAAAAATTTAATTTTTTATTTTTTTCTTCTTTTAGAAATGCTGTTGGTGGTGTGTACAGTTTCAACCGTAAGTACCACTGTTATCGAAAAAAACAACATTGCAATTGAAAATAGTACAATATATTCAAGCCACATACAATCACCTTCCTGCATACATTATATAACAGCATATTATCATTGTCCAATAAAACTTGAATATTATAATTAATTATATCAGCAGTTTTACCAACAATATGGCAACAAAACCCGGTATGCCCAACACTCCTATAATCGGGGCTGTAATTTCATTTACTCCTATATAAACACCGGTATACTGCCCAAAGTAATTAAATATGATTAAGATTAAAGCGCCTATTAAGGAATTTAAAATTATCTTTCCTATACATTTAAGCGGCTTAAAAAATATCCATGATGTCATAAAAATAAGCATTATGCCTGCTGTATAAGCCAATATTATACCTAAATCTGCTCCATTCACAAAACAACCTCCATTACTTAATATTATCCGGATAAATCCGGCTTTATTAATTTTATGAAGTTGTCCTTATATTTATGTCATAACAAAAGATACATTAGTACTATAATAATGTCAATAATAAATTTTCCTGTGTTATCCCGAGTTAATAGAAAAGAGTATTTTTCCTATTTTTGTTCATTATCCATTGCATTTTCATCTGATTCAGTTATTTCATTCTCATTATGCTTAAGCTTAAGTTTTAATTTTCCCGGTATTTCCACATATTTATTTACCAAAAGTGCAATTAATATACCGATTGATGTATCCAATACCCTGTTTATGGTATAAAGCAAATATCCGTTATCGTGGTTTTTTGTAATCATAACACTCAAATATACAACACAGCAAATAACCACTGATTGCTTCATATTAATAGTAACGCATATTTGAATCAGTATCATAATTCCTAAGGGAATAATAAAAATTAATATATTATCATTAAAAAATGTATTCACAATGAACAATACCAAGGCTCCTACAAAACCTCCAATTATTGTTCCTATAACCCTTGCTATCCCTTTTTCAACAGAGTCAACAACTGTGTTTTGCATGCAGATTACGGCAGCTATACAAGCAAAAAAAGAGTTCTCCCTGTTGATAAATTCAAACAACAACAAGCATATAAAAACCGATATTGTTGTTTTAATATTGCGCATACCTATTTTTATCATGGATATCCTCCAAAAATTATGAGTTTCATAATATTATTATCAGATTTACACATATTGTAATTAATATTTAATATTTTGTCCAGCAAAAAAAATTAATAATAATATTTTACATAGGTCTTTCAATGTACTATAATATAAGCAGAATTTATTTATAAGGAGACTAAAATGGATAGAATGGTTGGAACTGTTGTCAGGGGATTAAGAGCTCCAATAATTACGAAAGGTGATGACATAATAAAAATAACCGTTGATACGGTATTAAAGGCTTCGGAAAATGAAGGATTTTCTTTAAGGAGTAAAGATATTGTAGGCATCACCGAAGCTGTGGTTGCAAGAGCACAAGGTAATTATGCAAATATTGATCATATAGCACATGATGTAAAACAGAAGTTTGATTGTGATTCTGTGGGTTTAATATTTCCGATACTGAGCAGAAACCGATTTGCGATTTGTCTTAGAGGCATTGCCAAGGCATTTAAAAAAATATATTTAATGTTCAGTTATCCTTCGGATGAAGTGGGAAACCCATTGGTAGATTATGACCTTTTAGATGAGGAGGGAGTTAACCCTTGGACGGATATACTCACTGAAGATGAATTCAGGAGCCACTTTATGAATACCAAGCATGTTTTCACCGGAATTGATTATATTGAGTATTATTCTGATTTAATCAGAGAAAGCGGTGCAGAAGTTGAAGTTATTTTCGCAAATAATCCGATAAGCATTTTAAATTATACCAAGAACGTAATTACATGTGATATTCATACAAGGGAAAGAAGCAAGAGATTGTTAAAAGCTGCAGGAGCAGAAATTGTTTACGGCTTGGATGATATTTTAAATCAGCCCGCAGACGGCAGCGGCTTCAATGAAAAATACGGACTTTTAGGGTCAAACAAAGCTACGGAAAATTCGGTAAAGCTTTTTCCGAGAGATTGTCAATCCTTGGTTGAAAGTATACAAAGCAGATTATTCGAGCTTACAGGAAAGAAAATTGAAGTAATGGTTTACGGAGACGGAGCTTTTAAAGACCCTGTAGGCAAAATTTGGGAGCTTGCCGACCCGGTTGTTTCTCCCGGATTTACCGAAGGATTGACCGGAACTCCAAATGAACTAAAGCTTAAGTATCTGGCAGATAACCAGTTTTCGCATTTGAAAGGTGAAGAGCTTAGAAAGGCAATTTCCGAATATATAGAGCATAAAGACTGTGATTTAAAAGACAGTATGGAATCACAGGGAACAACTCCAAGAAAGCTCACTGACCTTATAGGTTCTCTTTGCGATTTAACATCCGGAAGCGGTGATAAGGGGACACCGATAATTTATATTCAAGGCTACTTTGATAATTATTCTGTATAAACAAAAGCCACGGGATTCCGTGGCTGCACAGGCTCCTTCACCAAAATACTTGCTCCCTTTGGTCGCATATTTTGGGAAGTCGATGCGAATGACCTACCAGCCATTTTTCTGAAAAAAGACTCAGAAAAATGGGGTTAGG
>DCDU01000130.1:0-2752 GCA_002316585.1 Firmicutes bacterium UBA1047
AAATGGGGTTAGGGCATCTCTAATATATATTGAGCATTCAATTCTCTTTTTTTCAAGTTCGCATCCCACACCATATGGGATATTAAAATCCTTGTTAAAATTATACGCATTGGCGTGACAGCCTCCGCTGCAATAGTATTTAGCCCAGCAATCCTTGCATACGGGCTTGTCGTCAACGGAAACATTACTGAACATATTTACAATTTTCTCATTTGTAATACCTTCATCAACATTGCCTATTATAAATTCTTCCTGCCCCACAAACTGATGACAGGGATACATTTCACCTGCCGGAGTTACGGCAACATATTCCGTACCGGCTCCGCAGCCTATGGACCTTTTATAAATGCAGGGACCTCCGTCTAATTCTATATTAAAGTGAAAGAATTGAAATTTTTTATCAGTATTGTATGATTCAATAAAATATTCGGCTAATTTTTCATATTCCCTTTTTAATATATCAATATGTTCTTCTTTAAGTGCATACTTTTCCTCCGGCGAAGCAACAACAGGCTCTACGGAAATTTTATCAAAGCCTGCTTCTCTCATATGTTTAACATCCTCCGAGAAATCTAAATTGTAGGAAGTGTAGGTGCCTCTTGCAAAATAATCCCTGCTGCCTCTTTTGCTTACAAAATTTTTAAAATTATTGATTATTGCATCATAGCTTCCCTTTTCATTTATAGTTTTCCGCATTCTGTCATTTGTTTCTTTCCTGCCGTCAATGCTTAAAACAACATTGTCCATATTTTCATTAATGTAGTTTATTTTATCCTCATCCAAAAGAACGCCGTTTGTTGTAATGGTGAATCTGAAATGCTTGTTATTATCCTTTTCCAAAGACCTTCCGTAATCAACCAATTTTTTGATTGTTTCAAAATTCATGAGGGGTTCTCCGCCAAAGAAATCAACCTCTAAATTTCTCCTTTTGCCCGAGCTTTTTACTAAAAAATCAAATGCCTTTTTTCCGGTTTCAAAGCTTAAAAATGCTTTTTCCCCATTATATGTACCTTGTGATGCAAAGCAATATTCGCATCTTAAATTGCAGTCGTGGGTCATATTCAGGCACATTGCTTTTATTGCAGGCTTAATTTTGTTAATATAGCTTGCAGCCTCCGTGAAGAGCATTTTATTATCAATCAAATAATTAATTTCGGATATGGCTTCCTTTACTGTTTCTTCACCATATTTACCGTTTAATTGTTCAAGCATGCTTTCATCCCTGAATTTTTCATCGATTAACAGTTCATATATTATCTCATCTACGGCATGTACCAATCCGCTGTTTGTATCAATTGCAAAGTATAAATCTTTTATATTAAAAACATGTATCATAACTTCCTCCAAAAAAAAATTTGCTTAAAAGCAAAAGTGTTCACCGAATTCGTATTTTGTGCTGCATATATCGGGAAGAACAGTCTCATTCACCGCGGTTGGTTAACCCCATTTTTCAGGGAAACCGTCCTGAAAAACGGGGTTAGGTCATACCCAGGGAAATTCACCAATTTATCTGCTCCTTACGTCGCATAAATTGGGAATTTTGTGCAGTTGACCTACCATCAATTTCTTTCTCCCTCTGGTCGAAGAAATTGGGTTAGGTCATACTCGCACTTTTGATTTCCTACAGTACAAGAAGTTTTGCATGCCGACTGGCATGATGTCTGACATTCTCCGCATCCCTTAACGTTTATATTATCCGTTAATTTAGTATTATTCAGTGTTTTTATGTATTTCATAGTGAACCTCCTTATAAGCTTTCTAAATTATAGCATTAAAAGAGATTATTTAAAAGTGTTTTTTCAAATTTTTTTCAAAAATTCAATAGCAAAGTAACAATAGAAATGTTATAATATATAAAAAGAAATCTCGGAGGAACAGTCAATGGACAGCAAATCAGATAATGAATACGCTGTTACAAATGACCCTGAATTCATATCACCGAAGATAGACTATGCGTTTAAACAAATGATGAACAGTGAAACAGCACTTAGAAACTTCTTAAGTACAGTATTAAAAGTACCGGAAAAGAATATTAATGACATACGTTATATTGATCCTCATACCTTGAAAGAAAACGAGGACGATAAATATATTGTAATGGATGTGAGAATATCCCTGAAGGATAAATGTGAAATTGACATTGAAATGCAAATGATGAATTTTCGCAGTTGGACGGACAGAGTAGTATATTACAGCAGCCGAATGCTGTCGGAACAAATTAAAAAAGGACAGAGTTACGGAGAACTAATTAAATGTATCAATATAAGCATATTGGATTTCAGTATTTTTTACAGGGGTAATTTCCCCAAATACTATAGCTCGTATCATATACAAGTATTTTAAAGCAAGCTTCTCAAAAAAAACTAAAGGAATGTTCAAAAAGAATTTGTGACATTCCTTTAGTTTTTTTATTATTTTTCTAAACAAGAATTTATTAGGACAAAGTCTTCTTGTTTTTTAAGTTTACACCGATAATTCCTCCCAATATTGACATAATAAGAACGGCACCGTTGTAAAGTATTTTTATTTCGGCAGGATATCTGAATAAAACTTTCATCAATAGAACAATTGCAAAATATATTATCCAAAGCTCAATTCCCCTTAACAGTCCCCTTTCATGAATACTTCTTGAATACATCATAGAAGCTGTAAATATGCTGATAGGAACAACAAAACTATAGACTATTTCAAGTCCGGGATTTTTTGAAAAATAATATATATAAACTGTTAGTATAAAAAATATTATTAAAGA
>DCDU01000130.1:3018-6257 GCA_002316585.1 Firmicutes bacterium UBA1047
TTTGATAAAGTTATCTTACTAAAGGGGAGTAGTTTTAAATTTTCAGTCAACATCACTGAATCTTTGTATTCTGGCTGAAGATCCTTGGGTAACTTAGGTAACAAGACTTTTAGTATATCTGGTTCGGGTATACTAAAAGTCTTTTTTATTAAATGGTATTATAAATAATCTAAAGGAGTAAATTATGTATTACCAAAAAAGCATACAAGAGACATACGATGAGTTAAATACGGTAAATGCCGGCTTAAATCAGGAGGAAGCTAAGAAAAGACTGCTGAAAAACGGCCCTAATGCTTTAATTGAGAAAAAAGGAAAAACTAAGCTGCAGATGTTTTTAGCCCAGCTGAAAGACACACTTATTTACATATTGTTTGCAGCCGCAGCAATATCTATTGCATTAAATGAAGTAACGGATGCAATAATAATATTATTGGTTGTATTATTGAATGCAATAATAGGTATGGTTCAGGAATCTAAAGCAGAGGCCGCGCTTGAAGCTTTAAAGAACCTTTCAAGCCCCTCGGCAATGGTAAGACGTGACGGCAAAATAACGGAAATACCCGCACAGGAGCTTGTACCGGGAGATATAGTAATACTTGAAGCCGGACGAATTATTCCCGCAGACTTAAGGCTTATTCAATCCATAAACTTAAAAATCGAAGAATCTGCTTTAACAGGTGAATCCGTACCTGTTGACAAAGATGCCGATAATGTTGCTGATGGAGAGGCAGGAATCGGAGATCAAGTAAACATGGCATTTTCTTCAACAAGTGTGTCATACGGACGCGGCGAAGGTGTTGTGGTTTATACGGGAATGGATACCGAAATCGGTAAAATTGCCGCAATGATAAATGAAAGCACCGAAGAATTAACTCCTCTTCAAAAAAGGCTCAATGACCTTGGAAAGGTTTTAGGTATAGTTGCCGTTATAATAGTTGCTGCTATGTTTGGTATTGCTGTCTTACAGGGAAGAGACCTAATTGAAATGTTTATCACTGCCATTGCATTAGCGGTTGCAGCTGTACCCGAAGGTCTTACGGCTGTTGTAACTATAGTTTTAGCGCTTGGCGTAACCAAAATGGTTAAAGTAAATACAATTGTACGCAAGCTTCCCGCAGTTGAAACTTTAGGAGCTGTAAGCATTGTATGTTCCGACAAGACCGGTACCCTTACACAAAATAAAATGACCGTTACAAAAGTTTATTTAGACGGTGAAATTAAAAATGCAGATGAATTATCCTGCGAAAAGAATGAATTATTTTTAAAGGGTTTTGTACTTTGCAACGATGCATCTACAGCCAACAATACAAGAATCGGCGACCCCACGGAATTAGCTCTCTTGGACATGGGAACAAAGATAAATTTAACAAAGGAAGGCCTTGAAGAGACAAATCCGAGAATCAATGAACAATCCTTCGATTCCGCAAGAAAGTTAATGACTACAGTTCATAAGGAATCCAACGGTAAGATTATGAGCTACACAAAGGGTGCCATGGATATTCTTTTGGACAGATGCAGAAAAATTTATTTTAACGGTGAAATAATAGATATAAATGATAAGCACATTGCAGATATAAACAATGCTGCAACAGAAATGGCAAAGGGAGCATTAAGAGTGCTGGCTCTTGGCATTAAAGAAGATGACGATTCAGCTGATGAAGAGAATCTTACATTTGTTGGTTTGGTAGGAATGATTGACCCTCCTCGCCCCGAGGCAAAGGCTTCTGTAAAAACCTTAAAAAATGCCGGAATTAAAACTATAATGATTACGGGGGACCACAAGGACACCGCTTTGGCAATTGCCACGGAGCTTGGAATCGCAGACGACGAAAATCAGTGTATAACCGGCAGTGAATTAAATGAATTATCTCAGGAAGAATTAAATAAGAGAGTTAATAATATAAGAGTTTTTGCAAGGGTTTCTCCCGAGCATAAGGTAATGATAGTAAAAGCTTTCAAATCAAACGGAAGCATAGTTTCAATGACAGGCGACGGCGTTAACGACGCTCCATCCTTAAAGGCGGCAGATATAGGAGTTGCAATGGGTATTACAGGTACCGACGTTGCTAAAGGTGCTTCCGATATGGTTCTTACGGATGACAACTTTGCAACCATTGAAAAAGCGGTTTCTGAAGGAAGAGGCATCTACAAGAATATTAAAAAGACAGTATTATTCCTGCTGTCCTCCAATTTCGGAGAGGTTATATCAATGTTTACGGCTATTGCTGCAGGACTTATAGCACCGCTGCAGTCCATACATATTCTTTGGATTAACCTTATAACCGACTCACTTCCCGCATTAGCATTAGGAGTCGATCCTAAGGACAGAGAGATTATGAACGAAAAACCGAGAGACCCCAATGAAAGCTTGTTTGCTCACGGAGCTCTTGCCTTTACCGTATATAACGGAATAATGATTGCGGCATTAACACTTGGAGCTTTCTTATGGTCGCCTATTATACATCTTAATGCAGCAGGTGAGGCAGTAACGCTTAATAATATCAGAGATTTGTTTAATGGTGTCCTCGTTCTAAAAAATGTTGATATCAATGATATTGTAATGCATGCCCAGACATACGCATTTACGACACTTGGTATTTCACAGCTTTTCCATGCGATAGGAATGAGAAATTATGACAAATCATTATTCAAAATGAGCCATATAGATAACTTTGCTATGATTGGCGCATTTACGGCAGGTCTGTTGCTGCAGGTGCTTGTAACTGAAATACCTTTCCTTACGGAAGTATTTGAAACAAGTCAGCTTACATTAAGGGAATGGATAAATTTGATACTGTTATCGGCAATTCCTTTATTATCGCACGAAATAATAGTTTTTGGAAAGAATCTGATGAAAAAATAGCCCTCATGGAAATTCACCTCAGAAAAATGGGATTGGTCATAAAAAAAAGAGCAGCCGCTCTTTTTTTATTTGTCCTCTTCTTTATCATCAACAGTCTCTTCTGCTTCTTCTTTAACTGCTTTTTCTTTGCCCTTCTTAGATACGCTTCCTACAGCCCATTTGGAAAACTCGATTCTTTGCTTTCCGAAAGCCATTTCCAAGGTTACAATTTCATCATTTACCTTAACAATTTTGCCATGGATGCCGCCAATAGTGATTACTTCATCACCTATTGCCAGGCTTTCTCTCATTGACTTGATTTCTTTGTCTTTCTTTTTCTGTGGTCTTATCATTGTGAAGTATATTATTCCAAAGAAAATGACCAACATTATAATAC
>DCDU01000130.1:6511-6639 GCA_002316585.1 Firmicutes bacterium UBA1047
TAATTTTCATAAAATTCCTTTTTAAATTTTATGAAATTATCTTCCATTACACTAATTCTAATACGTTTCATCAGATTAATCAAGAAAAATAAATTATGTATTGACGCAAGCCTTGCTCCCAATATTTC
>DCDU01000211.1:0-11531 GCA_002316585.1 Firmicutes bacterium UBA1047
CAGCAGCTTGGATACAATCAAGCTGAAATAATAAGAGGTCTTTGCGATGCATTAGTTAGAAATTATTTAAATAATATAGGCAAGGGTAAAACAATACTTCCAAAAGTATTATTTCAGGGCGGTGTTGCAGCTAATAAGGGAATGAAAAAAGCATTTGAAAATGAATTGGGATTTGAAATATATGTTCCGGAAAATTACAATATGATGGGAGCAATAGGTGCTGCAATTATTGCCAAAGACAAAGCGAAAAAATCGGGAAAAACAAATTTCAGAGGTTTGCAGCTTGCAGAAAATAGCATAATTTCAAGAAGCTTTGAATGCGAAGGATGTCCCAATAAATGTGAAGTTGTAAAAATTTATGAAAATAACAATGTAATCGGATATTTCGGTGACAGATGCTCCAAGTGGAGCAATAAAACAGCTGAAAAAATAAAATTAGCATAAATGTGAATTAAACTTATACAGCCCGCGCATATGCGGGCTGTATATTTATCGGCAAAGCCTTTTTATATCATGAGCCATAGTTATTATACTATATCCCTTGGATGGGTCGGTATATTAATTATTTTTTCAGGAACAGGGTATTGTCCCGGAACTAATTCAAACATATCAACATCTAATTTAGTTGTAATTCCTTCAAATAAACGGAGATTGTTAACTCTGCACGGAGCAAAATTATTAGCTTCAATTGTGATATTATAGGTTGTATAGTAATATTGGGGACCTCTTATCAGAGCCCCTATTGGATGGGCAACCGGAAAGCTTAATATTATAGGATAACTTTCTGAAGTGACATTATATACCGGAACAATATCATTTTCTTGCTTTACATATATGGTGATTGCCGCTCCCGGTATAGCATACTGTCCACGTTCGGTAAATATGAAAATCTCTAAAAATCCTTCATCACGGTTAACAGGAACATCAAGCTCATTCATAAAAACATTATTAGGATTTTGGTTGGCGCTATATATATATTTATGATTGTATGGCATTCTGTAAACACTGTTATTCATTGCACTCTCCTTCTTTATGAAATTTTGTAAAACCATGTTATATTTTATGCTGATGAATAGAAAAAGTCACAATACATTATGTATTGCGACTTTCGCTTGAACAGCAGCAATTTTTCACTTTATTTAAATCTTTTGCATTTTCTCAATGATTGCATATCTGCCGTCATATAATTGAAGCCTTGTAATTAGCTTATTTGTAATATATAATGTTCTAATGAAGTATGTTTGCAGGTAGTTTATAAAAAAGTATCACTATTCAAACAAGAAAATAACTTAGAAAAATTCCGAAACAGAGTGAATATTAATGGACATAATAACTGTAGAAAATATAGATATAGATTTAATAAGAAAGAAAATAAAAAATATACATCTGTCGGTATATCCTCCGGACGGAAGGGTTAGATTGGCGGTTCCGGAACAAATGGATGACGAGGCAATAAGGAGTTTTGCCGTTTCAAAATTACCATGGATAAATAAGCAAAGGAAAAAATTCGCAACACAGGAAAGACTGACGGAAAGAGAATTTGTATCAGGTGAAAGCCATTATTTTTTAGGCACAAGGTATTTATTAAACGTTATTGAAACAACAGGAAAACAGCATGCGGAATTAAGAAATGACGAATGCATTGACCTATATGTAAGGTCAGGC
Organism: Firmicutes bacterium UBA1047; assembly: GCA_002316585.1. GTDB lineage: Bacteria > Bacillota > Clostridia > Tissierellales > Sedimentibacteraceae > Sedimentibacter. Next base: position 1,666 of record DCDU01000211.1, read on the forward strand.
AGCTCGGTTGAAAAGCGTGAAAAAATCTTGTCGGAATGGTACAGGCAGAATTTAAAAGAAATAATACCTCCATATATTGAAAAGTGGGAAAACATTATGGGGGTTAAGGTTAATGATTTTGGCATCAAGCTGATGAAAACAAGGTGGGGAACATGCAATATCCGTGATAAAAGGATTTGGATAAATCTTGAGCTTGCCAAGAAAAATTTAAGGTGTATAGAGTACATAGTCGTACATGAAATGGTTCATCTTCTTGAAAAATATCATAACCAAATATTCAAGAATTATATGAACAAGTTTTTGCCTGATTGGAAAATTATTAAAGATGAGCTTAACGGATTGGCATAGAAATATATGGAGATAGTAAAACAGTATTCGGCATAATATCGAATACTGTTTTATGTTTGGAATTATTTTTTTCCTGCAAGAATATGCAATGGTATTATGTACCAATTATATTATTAAGGGAATTAAAGTTCATTAATTTCAAAAATGTTGTTTAATGTTGTTGCTGCAACCGCACCTATTATTTTACCATCATCTATTATTGGAATTCTATTACAACTTCCAATGCTTGTTTTAATAAATTGTTAAGTACCATTTTATATTTGCACCCCTTAGAAATATTATAGGAAGTAAAACTTTTAAAAATCAATAATTCTTGTTCATTATAACAGAATTAAAATATTATGCAAATATTATATAATTTGAGGAAAAGGGGAAAAGGGGAAAAGGGAAGCAGCATTCATTTCATTTAAAATATTTTATTGTTCAACCTATAGAATAATGTTATAATCAACATTGGAGGGAGCATATGAATTTATACGATATTTTATTAGTTAATTTGCCTAATGAGTTAACAACAAACATAGTGTATTACATATTAATAACCATTGCCTTATTATTAATTTGCGCCATTGCTAATTTTATTGCAAAACGGGTAGTTTTGAAATTTATTTCAAAGATAATAAAAAACAATGATTATATGTGGGATGACATATTGTTAGAGAGCAAAGTGTTTCACAAGGCCTCTTTGATTGTTCCCGGATTTATAATTTATATATTTGCCGCATTTTACAATGATTTTCAGCCGATTATGCAAAAGGTGGCAGTTACCTATATACTGATTGTAATAACCTTGGTTTTTAAATCCCTATTGGATGCTTTGGACACTATTTACAGACATCATCCTGTTTCTAAGGAAAGACCGATTAAGGGGCTTCTTCAGATAATTGAAATAGCTATTTATATAATAATAGGAATAGCAATTGTTTCTAATCTGATCAATCAGAATCCAATATATATGTTGAGCGGTATCGGTGCTGTTACGGCTGTTGTTTCACTGATATTTAAAGATATAATAATAGGCTTTGTTTCCGGCATTCAGCTTACCTGGAACGATATGCTCCGGATAGGTGATTGGGTCGAAATGCCTAAATACGGTGCTGACGGCGATGTAATAGATATAACCTTAACTACCGTTAAAATACAAAACTGGGATAAAACAATTTCAACAATACCGACACAGGCATTTGTGACAGATTCCTTTAAAAATTGGAGAGGAATGAAGAATTTCGGCGCAAGAAGAATTAAAAGACCTATATTCATAGATATGTACAGTGTTAAAATATGCACTGACGAAATGATTGAAAGGTTTAAAAAGATTGAATATATAAGCGACTATATCAATGAAAGAGCAAGAGAAATAGAAAAATACAACAAAGAAAACAATATAGATACCGAACTGCCAATAAACGGAAGACAGTTAACTAATATAGGTGTATTCAGAATATATGTATTAAATTATATAAAAAACAATTTTAAAATCTACCAGGGAACAACTCCGATGGTTAGGCAGCTGGCCCCCGGTGAAAACGGAATACCAATGGAAATTTATGCTTTTGTTTCTTCTACCGAATGGGCAAAATACGAAGAAGTTCAATCAGATATTTTTGATCATATATTAGCCGTAATGGATATTTTCGAACTGAAGGTTTTTCAAAACCCTACAGGCAACGATATAAAGCTATTGCAGAAATAAAGTCCGGCAGGCATTGCCGGACTTTATACTATTCCAAAACATCAATAACATCAAGTGCTTCCACCAACACAACATCCTCATATCTGTCCTGAAAGCTTCTCAGGGCATATGGATTGGTAAATAATAATACCGGTCTGTCATAGTGGTCGTAAACAAGCATGCAGCGTGAATTCTCATATCTTTTCAAACTTTCGGGGTTATCTGTTTTAACCCATCTTGCAACGGAAAAATCTAAGTTTTCCATGCGAATATCCGTATTATATTCATTTACAAGGCGATATTCGAAAACTTCAAACTGTAAAACCCCCACGGCTCCAAGAATAACTTCATTGTATTCATTTTTGTAAACCTGAATTGCACCTTCCTGAGCTAACTGCTCTACACCCTTTTGAAAGTTTTTTCCCTTAAGAGAATTTTTAGCGCTGACACGCATAAATAATTCGGGAGGGAAGGTTGGCAATGGCTCAAAGAATACTTTATCCCTGCCGTTTGTAAGGGTATCGCCTATTTGGAAATTGCCTGAATCATAAATACCTATAACATCGCCGGCATATGCTGTATCAACAGTTTCACGCTCATTAGCCATAAGGTGTGTTGACTGGCTTAATTTCATTTGTTTGCCTGTTCTTGACAGAGTAACATTCATTCCTCTCACGAATGTTCCGGAGCAAATTCTTAAGAAAGCAAGTCTGTCACGGTGGTTAGGGTCCATATTTGCCTGTATTTTAAAAATAAATCCCGTAAAAACATCATCTGTGGGCTTGATTTCTCCTGTGGTTGTTTTTCTTGAAGTGGGCGGGGGAGACATGATGAGAAAATGCTTCAGGAATTCGGTCACTCCAAAGTCAGCTAAAGCAGAGCCGAAGAAAACAGGTGACAGCTTTCCTTTTCTGACTAAATCCATATCAAATTTATTGCCCGCACCGTCAAGGAGCTCCATGGCATTTCTTAAATTTTCCAAATTTGAAGGGCTGATTTTACCGTCAAGCCTGCTTGAATTAACGCCTTCATCATAAAGATTAATTTGTTCTTTCTTTCTGAACAAATTGATTACATTCCTATGTCTGTCATAAATTCCTTCAAATTCTTTGCCGCAGCCTATTGGCCATGTAACAGCCACGGAAGGAAGACCCAATACATCTTCTAATTCCTGCATTGAGCTTAAGGGGTCCATTGCTTCACGGTCTAATTTATTGATAAATGTAAATATGGGAATACCTCTCATGCTGCAAACCTGAAAAAGCTTTTTAGTTTGTGTTTCAATACCTTTGGCGGCATCTATAACCATAACGGCACTGTCAACGGAGGTCAAAATACGGTATGTATCTTCACCGAAGTCATTGTGTCCCGGTGTATCCATAATTGAAATTACTTTATCATCATATTCAAATTGCATTACAGAAGACGTAACGGAAATTCCACGCTGTTTTTCTATTTCCATCCAGTCTGATTTTGCAAACTTGGCATTTTTTCTGGCTCTTACAGTACCGGCTTCCCGGATGGCCCCTCCGTGGAGCAGCAGCTTTTCGGTCAAAGTGGTTTTTCCCGCATCGGGGTGAGATATAATTCCAAATATTCTTCTTTTGTTAATTAAATCTATATTATTCATTGCTTTCCTTTCCAATCATTAAAATTATTCTTAGTTATTTTACATCATTTTAACAAAAATATAAAGCAATTTATATAATAATATATTTAATTTTGACATATACTAACATTTTTTGCAGCATTTTTTATTAAAATACGGCTATTGACCACATTAAAATATTATAGTAAAATTTATTAAATAATTAAATTACAGCAAGGAGGAGAGCGATGATGAAAAATAATTTTATTTCTAAAAAAAATACGGCAGTTTTTCTGCTTGTATGCATTGTTGCAGCTTTCTTTTTTTCTGTTATGTACATAGATTTACATTCATCTCATGACTCTCATGACTGTATCGGACATATGTGCTCAATATGCGAAAATCTAAATTTTGCATGCAAAGTTTTAAAAAATATAGGTATGTCAACTCAGTCAAATAATTTTATTGCCCATATCGGCATTATTTTTTTAATGTTCGGCGTACCTTTCTTATATTCAATCAAAAAACACATTACATTAGTAAATTTGAAAGTCAGACTTGATAGTTAAATTTCCTGATTATTATCAATAAATTTAATTATATTAAAAGAGCATTCTTATTTTAGAATTATAGATAAGAATACTCTTAATTGTGTTGAACACTATAAAGATGGTTTGATTTACATATCATTAATTACATTTGTAACCCATTTTTTTGATTTTACCCTGAAAATTCCTATGAAGGCTTTCACAACTTCCTCCATGTTTACCATCAGGGAAACATAGTATACGGGAAATCTGAATACCAATGCGCCTAAAAATGCCAGCGGAACTCCTACAAGCCATACGGCACCCATTTCAAGTATCATTGAAAACTTAGTATCGCCTCCGCCTCTCAGCACTCCCACAATCATCGTTCCATTAAATGATTTTATAAAGAAAAGTGCCGCCGAAACTATTAAAAGTTTCTTTGAAGTATCGTGAAGCCCCGGTGTGAGGTTCCTGAAGAATATAAGTATTGAATCTGTAGTAAAAAACAGCAGTATTCCTAATACAAGACCCAGCACCGCCGATAGTATCATGAAATTGTTGGCATATTCCACAGCCTCATCTTCTTCATCAGCGCCGATTTTATTTCCTACCATAACTGTACATGCGTTAGCCAAGCCTCTGCTCATTACCATAAAGATATTGAGGACTGTATTTAAAATCTGAACCGCAGCGGCTGCCTCCGTACCTATCTTTGCATAAGCTACGGAATAAAGAACCGTACCTAAAGACCAGAAAGCTTCATTCAAAATAACCGGATAAGCGGTTTTAAAGTATTTCTTTATAAAGTCTCCTGTCCAGTCTGTCATATCTCTGATACTATGGGCAAGGGGATTGTTCTTTTTTCTTGAATATATTGAATACAGTATTAAGGTTATTTCCACAGCCCTGGCTATTAATGTGCCATATGCCGCACCTTTGACGCCTAAACGGGGAAAACCGAATTTTCCGAAAATAAGAAGATAATTGAACAGTGCATTTGTAAAAAAAGAAATTATACTTACTGCCATAGGCATTTTAGCCTGACCGATGCTTCTGGAAGCAACGGCATACGAGAAGCTTATACCCGTGATAATATAGCTCAGAGATACTATCCTTAAATAATCAACTCCCAATCTGATAACTTCTTTATCATTGCTGAAAATTTTCATTATTAATTCAGGCATAATTAATGCGACTAATGTAAATAAAAGTCCAAGAATACTTACTATGGCTAAAGATATTCCTGTAATTTTAGCTATGTTTTTAGTATCCCGCTTTCCCCAAAATTGTGCTACAAATATTGAGGAGCCCGTAGCTACGCCGAATATTGTAACGGCATAAAAAAAGAAAACCTGATTTGCAAGTCCGACCGCAGCTAAGCTTTCTTCTCCCAAGCTTGTAATCATCAGTGTGTCAAGCATATTTACGGAAGAAGCCACCAAATTCTGCAATGTAATAGGTAAGGCTATTGACAGCATGGCTTTGAAAAATTCTTTGTTTTTAAAATTAGTCCGCATTGTTACCTCCGTGGTTAATTATAGTATGTCAGTTTCTGCCGATACATAAAATGTTCATTAATACCTTATCTAAAATTAAATAATAATTTAGCGATACTTATCTATATTACCATAAATATTTGTTTATTAGAACATAATTTTTTCATGAATATTTTGAGAATTATTTGCAGCATTAAAATACTCCTTTTATGTTAATATTGTATATGGAATTATGTCGGCAGAAGTTGAAACTGTACATGGCACTATTCGGTTAAACACATACCTTCAGCTCAAGTTGGAATACAAAAACTCCTGTTGATGTTACGGAAGTTACTGCAGTAATTATAAATGGAATCAGAATCCCGGTCATTGATTAAGTTTTACTTTAACAAAAAAATAAGATAAACTGCATTGATAATAATAACACTATCTTTAAAGAGGTTTTACAAAGATAGTGTTATTATTGTTCGATTACTTTAATGTACATGCATCTAAGAGCTTCTAAAATATATCTTTTATATCTATTTCAAGGTCATTAAATAAAGAGGATATCAGTGTTTCGGATTTAGTAAACTCAGCATGTATTTTATTTTCAAAGTTATAAATTATAATAGTTTCGGTTTTAGGGTTAACCATCCAATATTCTTTAACACCAAACAACTCATATTTGTTCAGCTTAATGAAACCATCAGTATATCTGCTGCTTTCGCTTAATATTTCAATAACAAGCTCAGGAGCTTTATTATATCTTTGAAAATTTGTGCTTTCAAGCTTACAAATTACCGAAATATCAGGAATTATAACATTGTCATCAAACTCGAGTTCGGCTTCGGTAAATATTTTGCAGGACTTGCCTTTTAGATAATTGCCTATTTCAAGATATAAATTCCCCATAATTTCTTGATGCCTATAATTAGGACGAGGTGACATTAAAACAATACCGTCAATTAATTCATATATGATTTCATTCTTTGTTTCAATATTATTAAATTCATTCAATGAAATTCTTTTTTTTGAATACTGTTCCATTGCTACCTCCTGTTATTTTTCAGTTTCTTTATTAATATTATAGTTCAATTATGATTATTTATCAATAAGAACATTCAAATATAAGGGTGTCATCCTTAACAATAATATTGTTGTAAAATCAGAGGAATTATTGTAGTATTAATTTGATTGTCATTACGGAATGCTTGTTAAGATTAAATATGCATATTTTTTACCTTGTATTATCGACACTTTGGTCTAATGGCGGAATGGAATTTTTTATTGAACAAAAAGCCGTAAAATGATATAATACTCAAGATGTTAATAGAAAGTTGGAGTGACATGAGCAAAAGAAATACAGACATTATCACGGAAGATGTTAAGTTGGACGGCGATAAAATTATAGAATTAAAAAATAATAATGAGCAATTCTTTATAATGACCGGCAAAAGGAAAACATATCATATATTAACCTATGGCTGCCAGATGAATGAGCATGATTCGGAAAAAATATCAGGTATGCTTACATCAATCGGATATGTTGAAACATATGATGAAAAAAATGCTGACCTTGTAATTTTTAACACATGTTTAATAAGAGAAAATGCAGAGCTTAAGGTATTCGGCAAGCTTGGCGAAGTGAAAGGCTTAAAGCGCAGCAAGCCGGACATGCTGGTTGCAGTTTGCGGCTGTATGATGCAAAAGCAGGAAATAAGAGAAAAGCTTTTAAAAAAATTCTCTTTTGTTGATATAATTTTTGGTACAAATACAATTCATGAGCTGCCGGCATTAATTTACAATGCTGAAATCAACAAAAGAAAGAGTATTGATATTGTTGACAACACGGAATTAATATATGAAGATATGCCAAAACAGCGTAAATTCAAGCATAAGGCATTGGTTAACATAACATATGGCTGCAATAATTTCTGCACCTATTGCGTAGTTCCTTATGTAAGAGGCAGAGAAAAGTCAAGAGAGCCGGAAGATATAATTCAGGAAATCAAAATATTGGCGCAGGACGGGTGCAAGGAAGTAACTCTTCTTGGGCAAAATGTAAATTCCTATGGAAGCAATTTAGAAAATAAATTTACATTTGCAGAACTTCTTTACGAAATAAATAAAATTGACGGTATCGAGCGTATTCGCTTTATGACATCTCATCCGAAGGATTTAACAGATGATTTAATAAAGGCAATAAAGGAATGTGACAAGGTGTGCAAACATGTACATTTACCGGTACAGGCAGGAAGCAATGAAGTGCTTCGCCGCATGAACCGCAAATATACAAAGGAACATTATTTGAATTTAGTTGAAAAATTGAAATCGACAGTTCCGGATATTGCAATAACAACAGATATAATAGTTGGATTTCCGGGAGAAACAGAGGAAGATTTCTCAGAAACGATAGATGTTGTTAAAAAGGTGGAATATGATTCAGCTTTTACCTTTCTCTATTCAGTGAGGGAAGGAACAAAGGCTGCCTTAATGGATGATCAGGTGCCGGATGAATTAAAACATCAGCGTTTTGACAGACTTTTGGATGTTTTATATCCCATAGTATTAAATAAAAACAAGCAGTGTATCGACAAGGTATTTCCTGTATTGGTTGAATCTGCCGAAGATAATAATCTGACGGGAAGAACTGAGCATTTCAGGTTAGTTCATTTTAAGGGAAGCAAAGAACTGATCGGGGAAATTGTTAATGTAAAAATAACAAATGTGAAAACCTTCCACATGGAAGGTAAGATTGAACAATAGGAACGACAGGAGAACAATTGTTCGACTATCGTTAAAAGGGGGTTTATAATGGCAAAATATACACCTATGATGGAGCAGTATCTTGGGATTAAGGAGCAGTACAAGGACTGCATTCTTATGTACAGGCTTGGGGACTTTTATGAAATGTTTTTCGATGATGCAATAACTGCATCACGTGTATTGGAAATTGCTCTTACCGGCCGTGATTGCGGGCAGGAAGAAAGAGCCCCAATGTGCGGTGTTCCGTATCATGCAGTAGACGGATATATTTCAAAGCTTATAGAAAATGGTTACAAGGTGGCAATCTGCGAGCAGCTTGAAGACCCCTCAGCTGCCAAAGGAATCGTAAAACGAGACGTTGTAAGAGTAATCACTCCCGGAACGATAATCGACCAGGGTATGTTAGATGAAAAAAGCAACAATTATTTGTGCTGCATTTATATGGACAAGGGTTTTGGATTATCCTATGCAGATATTTCGACGGGAGACTTATATGTAACGGAAAATATTTCTTTAAGCGATTTTTTAAAGGATAATGCAAATGATTTATTAATCGAAGAAATCAATAAAATAAATCCATCAGAAATTATATCAAATAAGCTGACTAATGACGAAGCTACGGATTCAATGGCGAATATTATTGGTGTTTTAAGCCTAAATGACTATAAGGACATAATCTTGAAGCATTTTAAGGTTGTTTCATTGGATTCCTTCGGGCTTAATGAAAATTACCACGCGGTTATGTCATTGGGAATGTTGATAAATTATTTAAATGAAACACAAAAAACTTCATTAGACCATATTAATAAGCTTCACTATTATAAGGTGGGGGAATACCTGCATCTTGACAGCAGCACAAGAAAAAATTTAGAGCTTATTGAAACAATAAGAGGCAAAAAAGGTCAGGGCACACTTTATCATGTTGTGGACAATACTATGACCGCTATGGGTGGAAGGCTTCTGAAAAAATGGATTGAAGAACCCCTTAAAAACATTAAACTTATTAATTTAAGATTAGATGCAGTTGAAGAACTATTTGAAAATATAATGTCATCAAATAATATTAAAGAATATTTAAAAAGTGTTTATGATATAGAAAGATTGATAAGCCGGATTGTTTACGGCAATTGCAACGGAAGAGATTTAAATGCTTTAAAGCAATCACTTTCAAACTTGCCGGACTTAAAAGCTGAATTATTACAGCTTTCATCCGAGTTATTTGCAGATATTTATTCGGGATTTGATGAACTGAAGGATATTTATGATTTAATTGACAGGTCAATTGTAGAAGAACCTCCTGTTTCGATTAAAGAGGGAGGGGTAATAAAGAACGGCTGCAATGACGAATTAGACGAATTAAGGGAAATTACTGTTAATGGGAAGAATTGGATATCAAACCTTCAGACAAAGGAAAGAGATTTAACAGGCATCAAGAATTTAAAAATTGGATTCAACAAGATTTTCGGCTACTATTTGGAAGTAAC
>DCDU01000211.1:11753-12007 GCA_002316585.1 Firmicutes bacterium UBA1047
GCTGACGAACAGGTTATGAAGATAGAATATGAATTATTTTTGGAAATACGGCAATTTATTAATAACCATGTAATACGCATTCAGGAAACAGCTTACAATATAGCGGTAATAGACACAATCAATTCCTTGGCAATTTCTGCAGTCAAAAATAATTATGTACGGCCTGGAATGAACAATAAAGGATTTATCAACATTGCTGACGGAAGACATCCTGTTATTGAAAAAATAACAAAAAATGAAATGTTTGTTCCCAA
>DCDU01000211.1:12229-12441 GCA_002316585.1 Firmicutes bacterium UBA1047
ATGAGACAGGTTGCATTAATTGCGCTTTTAGCTCACATTGGCAGCTTTGTTCCGGCTAAGAAGGCGGAAATATGTATCTTGGATAAAATTTTTACGAGGGTTGGAGCATCTGATGACCTGTCACAGGGTCAAAGTACATTCATGGTCGAAATGAGCGAGGTTTCAAACATCCTAAGCAATGCAACGGAAAACAGTCTTTTGATTCTTGATGA
>DCDU01000211.1:12671-14089 GCA_002316585.1 Firmicutes bacterium UBA1047
GGCAAAGACACTTTTTGCAACTCATTATCATGAATTGTCAGAGCTTGAAAGCAAGTTAAAAAGTGTAAAAAACTATAAGATTTTAATAAAGGAAGACAATGATAAAATAACATTTTTAAGAAAAATTGCAGAGGGAAGCATTGACAGGAGCTACGGAATTCAAGTTGCTAATTTGGCAGGACTTCCGGACGAAGTAGTTGCAAGGGCAAAGGAAATTTTAAAGCAATTGGATGAAAGCGATATAAATAAGCCTTTTGCCAAAAAGAAAAACAGAGTGACCGATAATTTCCAGGTATCCATGTTTCAGCCTGACGCGTTAGAGAAAGGGAAAAACAACGAATACAAGGAATTAACGGAGAATATAATAAATATCGATATGGAAAATATAACGCCTATGCAGGCATTTAAACTGTTAAATGATATAATAGAAAAAGCTAAGCACATTTAAAGAAGGTGGATTATGGCTGTAATACATTTATTGGATAATGAAACCATTAATAAAATAGCTGCGGGAGAGGTAATTGAAAGCCCAAAATCAATTGTCAAGGAATTGGTTGAAAACTCCATTGATGCAGCTGCTGATGAAATAACCGTGGAAATTAAAAACGGAGGTAAAAGTTTAATACGTATAACCGATAACGGTAAGGGTATTGAAAGGGAGCAGGTGGAAAGTGCATTCAGAAGGCACTGCACAAGCAAAATAACTTCTTCCGAAGATTTAAATTCACTTTTCACATTGGGTTTTCGCGGTGAAGCATTGGCAAGTATCGCAGCTGTTTCAAGAGTTGAGGTTATAACTAAAACAAACGATGATACCTATGGTATCAAAATGATAATTGAAGGCGGAATAATCATCTTAAAGGAAGATGTAGGCTGCCCCGTAGGAACAACAATTACTGTTACCGACCTTTTTTACAATGTGCCTGCCAGGAAGAAATTTTTAAAAAGCGACATTTCTGAAAGCGGCTATATAAACGAGATTGTTGTGTCATTGGCACTTTCCAAGGAAAATATTTCATTTAAATACATAAATAATAATATGGTTGCTTTCAGAACTCCAAAGACCAATAGTTTAATTAATACTATTTCAAGTCTTTATGAAAAAGACCTTTACAATTCGCTTTTAAAGGTTGATTATGTAAGCAGTATAACTAATATTACAGGTTATACCACAAACTTGAATTATTACAGGGGAAACCGGAAGCAACAGATTGTATTTGTTAACGGAAGAGTAATAAAGCATAAACGAATTAGTTATTTCATTGAAGCGGCATATAACACTCTTCTGCCTAAAAACAAATATCCGGCATGCTTTTTAAAAATTGAAATAGATCCTGCATTGGTTGATGTAAATGTTCATCCTGCAAAGACGGAAGTAAGGTTTCAAAATGAAGAAATAGTATTAAATGAAATAAAGA
>DCDU01000116.1:0-10139 GCA_002316585.1 Firmicutes bacterium UBA1047
AAATTTTATGAGAAGGATATTGATTTGCTTCTTTCAATACATAAGAAACCCACGGGTATTGCATATGTTTATTTAGAGCCATTTATGGAAATTGAAAAATACTATTCGGTTATAAAGAAATTCAGTGATGCTCAAATTTATCAGCATCTGTACACAAATGGAACTTTAGCTGCGGAAGAGACATTGAAAGCATTGGGAGAAGCCGGTCTTAACGAGATACGTTTTAACTTAGGGGCTTCTGAGTGTTCGGATAAGGTTATTGAAATGATTGGAACAGCAAAAAAGTATATTAAAAATGTAGGTATCGAAACTCCTATGACTCCTGAGTTTTTCGAAGATTTTTTAAAGAAGAAGCAAGCAATCCTTGAGACCAACCTTGATTTTATCAATTGCGCGGAATTGCATTTAAATGAGAATAACATATATAATTATTACGGTGAAAATATGTATATTTCCAGACATGGCTATATCTCACCGGTTTGGAGCAGGGAATTAACTCTGAAGTTCATGAAAATAGCCGACGAAGAAAATTGGGATTTAGCAGTCCATGATTGCTCAAACTACACAAAATTCGCCAGAGGCTTAAATTTGAGCAGCAAGGAGGGTATGTGGTTCGGAGCCAGCAATTATGCCTGTGAGTTTTCCAAGATTCCATACGAAGTATTTATACCCATACTGAATGATGATAATTTCAAATTTTTAAGTGAGGAAAAATTGCCCGAAGATTATAAACCAAAGATGATAGAGCTTTAAGGTGTCTTTTATATTAAACCTCCCGGAAGGAATGGCAACTTTTTCAATAATATTGATTTCAAAAATCATATATGATATAATTTATAAAATGAAATAAATGGAATTTTATGATAAAATTCAATTGTAAAAGGATTGAAATTTTGTTATTTTTATAGATGAAGAAAGTATTATTGAAAAGGTAAAAGCATGGAGGAAACTATGAATAACCGTGGAGGCTTAAATTTAGGTGATGAAATCCGTAATATTGTTCAGGATGCAGTGAGCAGTATGGATTTTAACAGACTGAACCGTGATATCAAAAATGTTGTCAGCGGTGCACTTGATGAGGCAAGAAGGTCAATTGCAGGAAATCGTGCAAATAATTATAAATGGAAAAACCAATCATGGAAGGCTGATGATTATCAGTATAGTCATGATAAGTTTTCACAGACGTGGAATTTTAATAATAATCAAGGATGGTATCAAAATTATAAGCCTGTTCCAAGGCTGGATAAAAATACTGTTCCGGTCGGAAAGGTTTCAGGCATATTGCTTACTGTATTTGGCTCAATAGGAAGCATTGTATTTTTAGTTGCATCATTTGTATTATCTATAATAGGATATAATCTTGGAATCAGCATAATGTATAAGATTATAAGCTTTGTGCTTCTGCCATTTTTTGCGGCAAGCATGGTTTTATTATTGAATGGAGGAAGAATTCGGAAGAGACTGAAGAGGTTCCAAAAGTATATAGCACAAATGCACAATCTTAATTATTTCATGATTAAGGATTTTTCTTCCGCTACAGGACGAAGCAGCAAATATATAGCTAGGGATTTGCAAAAAATGATTGATATCGGAATGTTTCCCGAAGGACATATAGACGAAAAACAGACCTGTTTTATGTTAAACAACGAAAGTTATGAGCAGTATCTTAAATTATTGGAAAATATGAGAATGAGGGAAATGGAGGAAAAGGCAAGGAGTAAAGAAGAGATTTTGCGTCAGGAACAGGAACGGAAAGATAAATTTAATAAGAAGGATACAATGGATCCTGAAATACGAAAAGCAATAAATGAAGGACGGCAATATGTTCAGAAAATCAGAAATGCAAATATTGAAATACCGGGAGAAGAAATCTCCCGCAAATTAGACAGACTTGAAGCAGTAACGGGGAAAATATTTGATTATGTGGAGTCTCGTCCTGAAAAGTTTCCTGAAATAAAGAAATTTGCAGAATACTTTTTGCCGACAACATTAAAATTGCTGGATGCCTACAGGGAATTTGACTACCAGCCTATCAAGGGCGAAAATATATCAACCGCAAAGAAAGAGATAGAAGATACCATGGATACAATTAATCTTGCATTTGAGAATTTGCTTGATGACCTGTTCCAGGATGCGGCAATGGATGTATCCACCGATATATCTGTATTGGAGACCATGCTTGCGCAGGAAGGATTATCACAAAAGAATATAAAATAAATTATAGGGGTAGAAAATAATGAATAATGAAGTGCCTAAATTAATACTTGAGCCTTTTAGCGAAGAAGCATCAGCTAAAGAGGAAATATACGGTGAAATTGCAAAAGAAGAAAGCAATCAGATTGAAAAGCCGTTATTTGATGATAGTACACTGACACCGCAAGAAAAAAAGATGATTGATGATTTTGTAAATCAAATTGACTTGACAAAATCCAATCAGATTCTTCAATATGGTGTGGGGGCTCAGAAGAAAATAGCAGATTTTTCAGAGTCCGCACTAAACAATGTGAAAACAAAAGATTTGGGTGAAATAGGCGAAATGCTTTCAAGTGTTGTAACGGAATTAAAAAGCTTTGACACTGATGAAGAAGAAAAAGGTTTTTTGGGTCTCTTCAAAAAATCATCAAATAAGCTTACCGCCATGAAGGCTAAATATGATAAGGCTGAGGTAAATATCAATAAAATCTGTGAGTCTCTTGAGGCAAATCAGATGCAGCTCCTGAAAGATATAGCAATGCTTGATAAAATGTATAATCTTAATAAAACATATTTTAAAGAGCTTTCTATGTATATATTGGCGGGTAAAAAGAAGCTATATAAAGTTCAAAAGGAAGAATTGCCTGCATTGATGGAAAAATCTGCCGCCAGTGGTCTGCCGGAGGATGCGCAGGCGGTTAATGATATGATTGCCATGTGCAACAGATTTGAGAAGAAGATTCATGATTTGGAGCTGACCAGAATGATATCAATTCAAATGGCACCGCAAATTCGTCTGGTTCAGGGAAATGATACAATCATGGCTGAAAAAATCCAGTCCACAGTTGTCAACACAATTCCTCTTTGGAAAGGTCAGATGGTTTTAGCCTTAGGGGTTACGCATTCAAGCCAGGCCGCAAAAGCTCAAAGGGAAGTGACAAATATGACCAATGAGCTATTAAGAAAAAATGCGGAAATACTTAAAACGGCAACAATAGATACGGCAAAAGAATCAGAGCGCGGAATTGTGGATATCGAGACACTTCGTATCACCAATGAGTCATTGATTTCAACACTCGATGAAGTGATGCGAATTCAGACAGAAGGCCGCCAGAAGAGGAAAGAAGCGGAAATTGAGTTGAGCAGAATAGAAAAGGAATTGAAAAGTAAGCTTTTAGAGATGAAAGCTTAATAAAAGAAATACAGATATCATTATTTATATTGGAAGGTGCTTTCATGGAGAAAGTTTACAAATATACAATTACGAATCAGGAAATATTTGAAAACATTTTTAAGGATGAAAAGATTCTCATGAATCATGTTGTTGTTCCGCCGGGCAAGGTATTTCCAAAGCACCCAACTGATGCAGCCGTATACGCGCTGATTACTCTGGGAGAGCTAAGCGTGGCAATTGAAGATAACGAACCTGAGACTTTTAAGGCAGGTCAGCTTATCAATATTCCCAAAGGTGTAATCTCCGAATTAGGAAACAGGTCAAATGAAATCTTAGAGCTGTTTGTTGTCAAGTATGAATATGATATATAGGAAACGTTTATAAGAACGGAGGCTGGTCTATGATTTGGAATGAAATGTTTGATGCCCGGCATATTCCCTCAGGTGAAGATATAGGGGAATACCTTGGCGCAGGAAAATCTGACTGGGATGAACTTACGGCATATATTGAAGAAGAATACCGGGTGAAGCCTAAAATAGAATACAGCACATGCTCTGCTCAGCCGGGATGGAACGTAAAGTATAAGAAAAGCAGCAAGTCCTTATGTACACTTTATCCGATGGATGGCTACTTTATTGCATTAGTAGTTGTGGGAGCAAAAGAAGAGGAAGAAGTAAAGGCTTGTATGGATTCAGGCTTATTTACCGCCTATGTTAAACAGCTTTATAATAAGACGGGTTATTCGGCTATGGGAAGATGGCTGATGATTGAAGTCAAAAACAAAGATATTATAAATGACATCAAGCAGTTAATTTCAATAAGATTAAGAGCACCGAGAGGGTAGTTATTTCTCGGTGCTCTTTTTGGCTGCTGCTTTAAATAAGTTTCAAACGTGAATCTTCTTTAAAACACTTTCTTGCAGGGTTTCCTTCAACGCGCCAAATCTGCTTTCGTTTTAAATCGTAGATTACAGACCAAACGGTATCTGCTCCCTGCTTGCGGTTGTACTGGCACGTAAAACCGTATTTTCCCGCAAGGACATCCCGGGCAAAAGCTACCGTATAGCCATCTTTATTTTGCTCTAAGGCGGTGTATACGGTCTGATAGCGCTCACCGGAACGCCAGTCATCAATACCGGGATTTCGATATGCCTTCATTTTTTCGGAATTGAAGTTATTGGCAGTGGCAACAAATTTTTCTCCGTCACGAGGGCGAATGACTGCTATCTCGCTTGGATTGCATTCCACAACAACAATCTCTCCGCTTTTATCTGCTATGGTAAAAGTCTGCGCGGATGCAACGGGCAGCCGGTGCAGGGCTGTCAATACTTCGCCGGTTGTTTTGCACTTTTCCAAAAAATATCGTGATAGCATTCCGGCATTTAGTCCGGGCTTTCGCAAATGAGGGTATACAAAGGTAATTCCAACGGCTAAACCGTGGATGTTTACACCATCCTCCATCTGTACAAAGGCGGTGGTGTTTCCATTGAAGGAGTAGCAATCTTTCAGGTTATACAGGCAGTTCATGTAAAGCTTCTCAAGGCTCACTAAAAAATCACTGTTCCGTGCAAAGATGATTTCGTCGTCTGTGCTGACAGCAAAACAAGTGCACTTGTTGTCAAGCTCGAAGCAATACATGGAAAACAGCAGTGCATGAAGCGTTTCTGTCGGCACCTTATTTCCATCGGCGATACCTTGTATTTCCTCCAAAACTTCAGGGAAATGTTTCCGGTATTCTATGACACATTCTTTTGCAAAGGCATATCTATCCTCTGTTAATTCAAAGGCAGGGCAATAGTCCAGCGACTTTCCTTTTTTTAGAAGCAAGCTTCCCCATTTATAACCGACATTATAGTGTGTTCCTACAAATCTTCCGTGGTACATTTTTAACTCTCCGTTCTTTATATTGAGAGTTGACGTCATCTCTTGAATTAAGCGTAACTGAATAAAAATTTTATGTCAAGAACTATATTAAATTCAAATTGCGTTAAGCTCTATGGAGGACTTTTACTTAATAGTCAAATTTTATGGAGCTTCCTCAATAGGCAAATATCAATAGAAATTTCCACCGTTAAAAGGAAAGCAGTATCGGATTTTATCCCGTACTGGCAGAGTGCAGATATTCATATCTGAATTTAGGTGGTACTATTATCATTGGGTTTTTCTTCAATTTTTATTGTAAGATCTAAGGCATCTAAATATCTTAATAAGTTTTTAAGTGTAGGGGAGTTGCCTTCAGTTTCAATCCTTGAAACAACTTGTTGTTTTAATCCGGAACGTTCTGCTACAATACTCTGAGATACACCTGACTCTTTTCTTTTATTAACAATTTCTTTTATAAGCTCATATTCTCTATCAGCTTGAAAATAAGCCTTTTTAAAATCCTCATTTTTTTCAATTCGTTCTTTCACTTCTTTTTGTACATCTACTTTTTTAAATGGCATAATCAAACACCTCTTTCATATAAACTTTTTACCAAGTTCTCTACCAAGCTCCTTGGCTCTTTTTATTGCCTTATTAAGTTCAAATTTCTCAGCTTTTCCTTTTTGTTTCTTGCATACATGAAGAATATAAAAATTGTTTTCATCAGCTATAACATACATAAATCTGTCTCTATAATTAAATTTTATTTCCCATAGTTTACCTATAAGATGTCGTGTGTTCAATAATTCGAGAGCATTTAAACCATCTTCTTCAATTGCTCGTTTAATTCTATAACCCTCTGAACTTTCCTGTGGTTCAAGTTTATCAAGATACTCATTTATCAAATCCTTTCCACCAGCAGTTATATAATCAAATACATTCATATCATTATCCTTAGTGACTAAATTATACATTAAATATGTTGTAATTTACATTATCATTATACAACAAATATGTTGTATAGTCAATTGAAATATTTTCAAATTATTGTTATAATCCATACTACATATTGACCTGTTAGGTAAATGACGTTATGGTTATTGCATTGACCTGATAGGCAAATAAGCTGAATAATAAAATAGATTATAGAAAGGTGATATTATGTTTTCAAAATTTTTAAGTTTAGAGCCTGAAAGACGGAATGCAATAATGAATGCTGCCCTCAGAGAGTTTGCCGTCAAGGGATTTGATGATGCATCAACCAATGTGATTGCTAAGGAGTATGGTATATCAAAACCTTTGATGTTCCACTATGTAAATAATAAAAAGGACTTTTTTATCTAAGAGAGTTGTCCAACGCGGCAGCTCTTTTTTAGTTGTACTCAGCATACATAAATATATAAGGGGTATTTTACTCTATGAATTATGGTTGATGGTAATAGACGGGAGAGTTTTTTCACCGAACTTTCTGCATAAATGATTACATCATCTTCTCCGTCAATAAAGAAAACAGGCATAATTTTGTATAGTCAGGGTTGTTAAATAGATATACATTTTCAAAATATATGATACAATTTAAGTGTAAGGAAGTTTTAGGAGTAAAGAGGAGGAGGTACATTTATGCCGTTAGAAATAATTTGTAATGATATAACAAAGGTTCATGTTGATGCGATTGTGAATGCAGCTAATTCATCTTTGCTTGGCGGCGGAGGTGTGGACGGAGCAATCCATAGAGCCGCAGGACCAGAACTGCTTTCTGAGTGCCGTACCCTTGGCGGATGCAGGACTGGAGAAACTAAAATAACAAAAGGGTACAAGCTGCCTGCAAAGTATGTAATCCACACGGTGGGACCGGTATGGCAAGGCGGTAAAAGCGGTGAGGAAAAACTATTGAAAGACTGCTATAAGAACTCACTTGCATTGGCAAGAGACTATAAATTAAAGAGTATTGCCTTTCCGCTCATATCTTCGGGAGTATTTGGTTATCCAAAGGAACAGGCATTAAAGACAGCAATTTTAGTTATTGGAGATTTTCTGTTAAATAATGAAATGATGGTATTTCTTGTTATATATGATAAGGTGACATTTATGTTATCTGAAAAACTGTTTTCATCTATTACGCAGCATATTGATGATAAGTAAATCAAATGGATGAAACTTTTTACAAAGGAATTAGAACACATAACAAAATAAAAGAAGGTGTTTCAAAATGAAAGATTTCGGCAGAGAAAATTTATATTTTTCTCTTTGTGGTATAAACTGCGGGTTATGCTCCATGCATATAGGTGGGCATTGTCCCGGATGCGGTGGCGGCGCCGGTAATCAATCATGCGCAATTGCCAAATGCAGCTTGTATCATGATAAGGTCGAATACTGTTTTCTTTGTCCCGAATACCCCTGCCAAAGGTATGAAGGCATAGAAGAATATGATTCATTTATTACGCATCAGCGTCAGCTAAGAGACAATGAAAAAGCACAGGTAATCGGCATAAACGCATATAACGAGGAACAAGCCAAAAAAGTCGAAATTCTTAAAATGCTGCTATCAGATTATAATGATGGGCGCAGAAAAACATTTTATTGTGTTGCAGTAAACCTTTTATCATTAGAGGATATAGAAAGTGTCTTAGTAGAAATTAAAAACAATAAATCTTGTAAGGACATCTCATTAAAAGATAAAGCAGAGCATATAGCTTCTCTGTTTCAAAATATAGCTTCCCGGAAAGGAATAATACTCAAGCTCCGGAAAAAGCCGGTAAAAAAGTAATTATGTTTGAATAATCAGAGTGCAAGGAAGATAAAGGGATGTTTTCCCATGCTTCTGTACAAATGTAACGCTTTATTATTACACTCATCTGCCATTAAAAATGATTTCTTTGCACCGTACTTTAAACTAATAATTTTACCATGGAAAAGTGTCCAAGATCTTTTCAGTAATGGTCTTGGTGTTTTCAAGTGTCTGCAAGCTTTCGGTAATCTCACTAAAAGCTTTACCGCCACTTAATTGGTCGAGAATTGCCTTTTTTGCCACTTCTCTTTGAAACTGCAACTCTTTTCGAATAGAGACCGCCTGCAAGGCAGTATTTGACTTGTCGGAAAGGATAATTTTTATTTCATCTGTACTGATATCGAGCCGCCGTAGTACAAGAATCTTTCTTAAATCTTCGACATTATTTTCGCTGTAATATCTATATCCGTTCTCCAAGATAGATGGCGAAACTAGTCCTTGTGATGTGTAGTATTCTATCGCTTTTTTTGTTAAGCCTGTAGTTTTGCTTACTTGATTTATTAACATATTTATCACCTCAATTACGCCTTAAACTAAGACCCAAAGTGATAGTCAAGTACTATTTTGAGAAAATATTCATAACCCTTGGTTCGAAACGGCTTGGTAAATTACTGTTTGTCATCAAGATTATAGTGGATTTTAA
Source organism: Firmicutes bacterium UBA1047 (assembly GCA_002316585.1). Taxonomy (GTDB): domain Bacteria; phylum Bacillota; class Clostridia; order Tissierellales; family Sedimentibacteraceae; genus Sedimentibacter. Next base: position 8,661 of record DCDU01000116.1, read on the forward strand.
AGCAAAGTTCAATAATAATTGCATATTATGAAGGGAAGATTAATATTTCAAGAGCTGTTCATTCTCTTGGAACGCTTGGGGGCGGCAATCATTTTATTGAAGCGGATAAGGATGAAAGCGGCAATATTTATATTGTGGTACATTCAGGCTCCAGACATTTGGGGCTTGAGGTTGCTAATTTTTATCAGGAGCAGGCGTATAAATCATTGAATGGAAATACCGGCGCGGATATTAGGAAATTAATAGATGAATATAAGGCTGCAGGCAGAGAAAAAGAAATTCAGACTAAGGTTGATGAATACTTTTGTGCTATTACACTACTTTATTAAGAAAAGCCAGAAAACGCCGACGAAGGAAATAGAGCAAGCCCGAACCAACATAAAGGACTTTTTAGAAAGGATTGATGATAAATGAGCGTTAAAATAGGAAACACCAATTTTACAGAATTCAACGACCTGTATAATGACCCTAATATTGTTCTCCCCGCTGAACGTGCTAAAATTGATTTTGAAGTAGCGTTAATCGGAAAGCTGATTGAAGCCAGGGAAACGAAAGGCTTATCACAAAAGCAGTTGGCAGACCTGACCGGATTGAAGCAACCCGCTATAGCCAGACTGGAAAGTATGAAGGCTACACCGCAAATTGATACTCTCTTCAAAATTCTACAGCCTTTGGGCTACACCTTGGCTGTAGTGCCTGTGGAACCCCCACAGCAGCCGTAGGGACTGCACTCTGTGAACACAAGCCGCTTCGCCAAGCGGCTTTTCTGTTGCCTGTATAAAAGGAAAATATTACGGCTCAAATGTTTTCGATAACCTGCCGAAGGATGAAGTCGAAGAATTTAACAAAAATTTCCCTGTGCTTAAAAAGTTAGGTTCCCCGGGCAATGGGATTAGCATAATGGAATTATTTACATATAGCTATTGTGGAACATTATTTATATCGCATCGTCTAATATTGTGTAATGCATGCATAATTAAACAAATGGAAAGGGACACGCCTATACTTTAGGGTTAGTCTTTGAGGGTAAAAGGAATGTCCCCAGAAAAAGGAGAAATTAATGAAAAAAATAAATTTAATATTATTGGCGTTAGTTTTAGTAATAGGTCTTGCAGCATGCCAATCAAATGATGCGGGCACAAAACCGGTTGAAAATAATAATCTTGAGGGAAATCTTGAGAGCATTTTGGATAAAATATATGAAAAAGCCGAAATTAGTGATTCAATGAAGGATTTTATTAAAGGCGGATTACAAGTAGCAGAAATCACATCAGAAAATTCCGGTTATTATCTTGGCAAGGAAAATATGGAATTTGAAGAGGCAATAGCTTCCGAGCCTATGATAACATCATCTGCTTACTCTCTATGCTTGGTAAGAGTTAAGGAAGGCGCAGATATTGAAAAGATAAAAACAGATATTAAAGAAAATGTTGACCCGAGAAAGTGGATATGCGTAGGGGTAGACCCAAGTAATGTTAT
>DCDU01000116.1:10191-13877 GCA_002316585.1 Firmicutes bacterium UBA1047
CAGATATTAAAGAAAATGTTGACCCGAGAAAGTGGATATGCGTAGGGGTAGACCCAAGTAATGTTATTGTTGACAATGTTGGGGATGTGGTAATTCTGATTATGAGCAATGAATCGGCAAGCTCTCTGCATGATGCATTTCTTCAATTAAAGGAAAAATAAAATGCTGTTTTCAAGTATCAGCTTTATATACTATTTTTTACCCATAGTCTTAATGCTGTACTTTTCAGTACCCTTTAAGTTTAAGAATTTTGTTTTATTGATTTTCAGCCTATTCTTCTACTTTTACGGGGAGCCTGTATATTCGGTTTTGATGCTTATATCAATCCTGTCGGGATATTTTCACGGATTATGGATTGACAGGTTAAGAAAGAGCAGATATGCGAAGTTGCCGCTTGTCTGCTCAATTGCTTTTAGTATAGGCATTCTGACATATTTCAAGTATGCAAACTTTTTAATTGAAAATATAATTTGGATATCCGGGTCGGAAATAAAGCCTTTAAAAACAGTGCTGCCTATCGGTATAAGTTTTTATACTTTTCAGATATTATCTTATACTATCGATGTTTACAAGGGCAATGCAAAGGTGCAGAAAAATTTCTTTAATTTTGCCGCTTATGTAACCTTGTTCCCGCAGCTTATAGCAGGACCTATAGTAAGATATACCACGGTTGAACAGGAATTATCGCAGCGCAACCATACGGTTGAAAATTTTGCATACGGAGTTAATCGTTTTATTTTCGGAATGTCTAAGAAAGTTCTAATTGCCAATACATTGGGGGAATTAGGAAATATATTTTCAAACTTGCATGATAGCACAATTTTATTTTATTGGATTGCCGCAGTATCTTTTATGCTCCAAATTTATTATGATTTTTCGGGCTATAGCGATATGGCTATCGGATTAGGACGTATATTCGGATTCCATTTTCTTGAAAACTTTAATTACCCTTACATTTCCAAAAGCATTTCCGAATTCTGGAGAAGATGGCACATATCCTTAGGCACATGGTTCAGAGATTATGTGTATATACCAATGGGCGGAAATCGCACAGGCACTGTTAAGTGGATTAGAAATGTTTTTGTGGTATGGTTTTTAACGGGCTTATGGCATGGTGCTGATTGGAACTTTATTATTTGGGGATTATATTTTGGAATTTTCTTAATTTTAGAAAAATATCTTCTCAATGATTTCCTGAACAAATTACCATCCGTTGCAAGGCAAATATATACTTTGTTCTTTGTGGCAATCAGTTTTGTAATTTTTAATACAAATAATATGACAGAATGTATTGAATATATTAAAGGAATGTTCGGTATTTTGGATATCCCATTTTCAAATGCCGAAACAAATTACTATTTAAAAAGTTATGGACTTACGCTTATCATTGCTGCTATCGGGTCTACTCCTTTAGCTATGGAGATTATAAGAAAGATAAGATGCAGTAAAAAAGGCAGAGCTTTTTTGAATATTTCAGAGCCTGTTGTTTTAATTTCATTGCTTTTGGTAATTACAGGCTATCTGATTGACGGCTCCTTTAATCCATTTTTGTATTTTAGGTTTTAATGAGGTGCGGCATGAAAAATAAATTTAAAAATATAGCGGTGTCATTTAGCTTTATTATAGTAATTTTTGGCTTTATGACAGCTAATATTATAGTGCCTGATAAGGAATTTTCCTACGGCGAAAGACGAAGACTCGCAGCAATACCCGGCTTCTCGGCAGATAAGCTGCTGAAGGGAGATTTATCCGATGAATATGAAAAATATATTTTAGACCAATTTGTTTTTCGCGATACTTTCAGAGGATTAAAGGCTTTCGGCAAATATTATTTATTTAATCAAAAAGACAATAATAATATTTATATTATAAACGGAAGAATTGAAAAAATGGAATACAGGCTGAATGAAAAATCCGTATTATATGCAGCTGAAAAGCTTAATGAAATATATGAAAAATACCTAGCCGATAAAAATGCAAACTATGCGATAATTCCGGACAAGGGTTATTATATGGCTGCTGAAAACGGCTATTTGACAATAGATTATGACAGATTGACAAAAATAATGAGCAGCAATATTAAAAACATAAAATATATTGATTTGGCTGATTCGTTAAGCATAGATGACTACTACAAAACAGATATTCATTGGAGGCAGGAAAATATTATTAAAATTGCTGACTTATTGCTGAATAAATTAGGAAATGACGTAAAGGCTTCCGATAATAAATATATCAGCAATAAGCTTTATCCGTTCTATGGCTCCTATTACGGGCAGGCAGCTCTTAAGCTGAAGCCGGATGAAATGTACTATTTAACAAATAAAACAATTGAGGATGCCGTTGTTTTCGATTATCAATCGAATGAATTCGGCAGGGTATATGCCACAGAGCTGTTCGGCGGGATGGATTCATATGACGTTTTTCTTTCCGGAGCAAAGCCCTTGGTTGCTGTTTATAATGAAAATTGTAAAAATAATAAGGAGCTTCTTTTGTTCCGCGATTCCTTCGGAAGCAGCATAGCCCCCTTATTGCTTGAGGGATACTCTAAAGTCACTTTAATTGATTTAAGATATATAGCAACTGATTTGCTGAGCAAATATATAGACTTTTCACAGGAGCAGGATGTACTGTTTTTATATAACACGAAAATTTTAAACAACAGCTCAATGCTTAAATAATCGGAAAAATGCTTGTAAATGCTTTCTATCTATCTGCACCGGTTCTTCGTAAATATTCTGTTCCTGCTGTCAGCATACCAAGGGAGCGACGGTCTTTATTGACTGCCGCTCCCTTGGTTATATACTTCTAAGGTATTAAATATGACCTTGGAAAACAAGAATCAGTAAAACACAGGTAATGATAATAAAAAAGGATACAAGCTTAGTGCCAATATTCATTTTACCCGTTGTTGCTGCTGCTGTTTCTTCAGAAACTAAGTGAGATTTGCTTAATGCTTTCTTAATAGGCTTATATAATAGCATTGTTATAGCTGCATTAAGACCGCCCTTCAGCAGATTGAAAGGTAAAAATGCCGGAATTAAAAGTTCTGCTACTGCTTCACGAGGCAGCCCCATATAAATGGGGGTGATGAAATAGTTCCAGAGAAGCATTACAGCGGTTGTAAGCAGCCAGCCTGCTATAAGTCCGATAATTGCCCTCATTATGGTGCGATTGTTTTTGTAAATGTATGAAGCGGTACAAGCGAATGAGCAAGAGGAAATAATATTCATAACTAATCCGACAAAGCCTGTATCACTTACCGTAAACATCTCAACAAAGGAAACTACTGCCGATATAGTAAGTGCCGACAGGGGTCCATATAAGAAACCGCCGATTGTGATAATAACGTCTTTGGGGTCGTACTTTAGAAACATTATGACAGGTATCCGCCCGACCACCATCACAATATAAGCAAGTGCGCTTAACATGGCGAGTACCGTTAGTTTTTTCGTTCTTGTCTGCATGCAAAATTCCTCCTAAGATAAAATATAACCTGAGATATGCATCCTCAGGGTTATAACTTAGATAAGTGGAACATTAACAACAATACAGCATATAGCTGCATATAAGTACTGCCACATCTTCTCCTATCCAGACTTTAACTGTCGGTTTTGGAATTACACCAAATCCTGAGCTTTCGCTCGGTCGCATATTGCGCTTGCGGACTTTACCGCCGATCGGGA
>DCDU01000147.1:0-7707 GCA_002316585.1 Firmicutes bacterium UBA1047
AATGGCTTTTCAGTGAACCATGGGTTGCAATTTCACCCGGAGTTGCAATTTTAATCCTTGTTTTGGCATTTAACTTCTTGGGCGACGGTATGCGTGATGCAATAGACCCGTATATGAAAGAGTAGGAGGAACTTTATGGAAGAATTGTTGAGAGTAAATAATTTAAAAACGCACTTTTTTACTAAAAAAGGCGTGGTTCCGGCAGTAGATGGAGTGTCCATTTCAGTTCCTAAAAGTTCAATCGTTGGATTGGTAGGAGAATCCGGCTGCGGCAAAAGCATGACAGCCATGTCTATAATGCAGCTGATACAAAAGCCCGGTAAAATAATTAATGGTTCAATTGAATTGGAAGAAGATAATCTATTGACATATTCAAAGGATGAAATGAGAAACATTCGCGGTAATAAAATATCAATGATATTCCAAGAACCAATGACAGCTCTTAATCCTGTTTATACAGTAGGAAGACAGGTAAGAGAAGCTATTACAATTCATCATTCGAATATAGGCAAGGAAGAAGCAAAGCAAAAGGTACTGGACATTTTCAAGGCAGTAGGAATACCCGAGCCGGAAAGAAGGTATAATTCATATCCTCATCAGCTTTCGGGAGGTCTTCGCCAAAGAGTGATGATAGGTATGGCAATGGTATGTAATCCGAAATTAATGATTGCGGATGAACCTACAACAGCATTAGACGTAACAATTGAAGCGCAAATTCTATCCTTAATGAAGAACCTGCAAAAAGAAAGAGATACTTCTATTTTAATGATAACGCATAATTTAGGAGTTGTAGCTGAGGTTTGTGATTATATTTATGTTATGTATGCAGGAAAGGTTATGGAGCAGGCAAATACATTTGAGCTGTTTAAAAATACATGCCATCCATATACGGAGGGATTAATGAAATCTATACCGAAAATCACTTCCGAAAAGCAGAGATTATATAATATTAAAGGTGTTGTGCCTAATTTAATGAAGCTGCCTAAGGGTTGTCGTTTTTGTCCTCGATGTGATAATGCAAAACCAAGATGCTTTGAAGAAGAACCGCCGCTTTATAAAATAAAATCGGTTGTTGAAGGTTCGGAAGATCATTATGTAAGGTGCTTTATGCATGAAGACAGTGGGGTGAAATATGATGAGTAACCAAAATAATACATTGATTAAAACAGTAAATTTGGTTAAAGAATTCGAAATTCCCGGGGGTAATTTTTTCGGGAAAAATAAACCAAGGGTGCATGCTACGTCAAATGTTAATATATCCGTTATGGACGGAGAAACCTTTGCGCTTGTCGGTGAATCCGGCTGCGGTAAAAGCACATTAGGACGTCTGATGCTGAGATTAATTGAACCTACAAGCGGACATGTAGAATTTGAAGGTGTTAATATTAATGAATTGAAAGATGAGGAAATGAGGGAAATTCGAAAAAAGATGCAAATTATATTTCAGGACCCGTATGCATCAATTAATCCTCGAATGGACGTTTATAACATTATAGCAGAGCCGCTGGTTACTCATAAAATATATGAGTCAAAGGAGCAGACAAAGGAAAAGGTTAAAGAATTGATGGCAAAGGTAGGAATAAGACCGGAATTTATAAACCGATACCCCCACCAATTCAGCGGCGGTCAGCGCCAAAGAATTGGCATAGCCAGAGCCTTAGCTCTGCAGCCGAAGCTTATAATTTGCGATGAACCCGTATCAGCCTTGGACGTATCAATTCAGTCGCAAATATTAAATTTGCTTCATGATTTGCAGGATGAATTTAAACTGACATATTTGTTTATCAGTCATGATTTAAGTGTAGTCCGTTACATATCCAACCGTGTATGTGTTATGTTTTTAGGCAAGGTTTGTGAAATAGGGGATACAGAAGAACTTTTCGGCAATCCTCTTCATCCATATACAAAATTTTTAATAGATGCGGTTCCAAAACCGGATCCGTTTTTGAGGAAAGAAAACAAGCAGCTTTTGCAAGGCGAAATACCAAGTCCTGTCAATCCTCCTAAGGGCTGCAGATTTCACACCCGGTGCCCCTATGCGGAAAGTATATGCAAGGAACTTGAGCCGGAATTGAAAAATTTGAAAAATAGGCAAGTAGCATGTCATTTAGTCAAAAATGTTTAGCTTTATTGAAAAAAGTTTGATATAATGAAAATGATATCAAACTTATAATAAAGGGGAAATTACAATGGACAAACTATCACTAAAAGCAAGAATTAAAGCTGAGCTGACAAGCTACAACGGAAAAATGAGCGTCTACATAGATGACTTCAAAGGAAATAAGGTTGAAATCAATGCGGATGACACTTTTGAAACAGCAAGCACAATAAAAACATTTATTTTAATTGATTTATTCCAACAGGTTCACAATGGTACAAAAAGCTTGAATGATATGCTGACTTATACGGAGGAAAATAAAATTGATGGCAGCGGAGTAATACAGTCATTGGATTTTGGGCTTACCATGTCGGTAAAAAACTTTGCAACACTTATGATTATTGTAAGCGACAATGTTGCTACAAATGTATTAATTGATTATCTTGGTATAGACCATATTAATTCAACCATAAAAAAATGGGGATTTAATGACACGGTACTGCACAATAAAATTGATTTCGAGAAGTTTGATAAATTAGGGACTTCAACACCTAAGGATTACGGAAAAGCATTTACAATGATTCATGACGGAGCGATAATAAGCAGCGAAGCATGTGAGCAAATGCTTGAAATATTCAAAAAACAACATTACAACAGCATGATTGTCAAGGATTTTCCGCAATATTATTTATCGGGAGATGACAGCATTGCAAGTGAAGAAGAACAAGTTTGTGTTGCTTCAAAAAGCGGCAGCATGAATGCATGCAGAAATGATGGAGGTATTGTTTACACACCATACGGCGAATATGTAATTGTAATGTTTAATACGGAATTTCACGATCCTCTTTATTATGCCGGACATGAAGCAACAATGTATGGAGCAAAGGTAAGCAGAATGGTATTCGACCAATTTTTTGCCTTAAAGGGCAGGATAGAATAAAGCAATCGTAAGGTGGTTTGCCTATATTAGAAAAAATTGCTTATATAAGAGAAAAATTTTTACTATTAGTAGCAATTTTTGCAATTTGATATTTTGTTATTATTTAGAACATAAAACTTTGATATAATATCAGTAATAAATACAATAAATATATTTTCGGTATCAGTCATCTGCATGCCGGCGATGAAAGGAGTTTTATGTATAACGGTATATTAACGAAAAATCAATTTATCAATGAAAAGGTTTTATCTTATGAACAGGGAAGCAAGGAAAGAGCAGAGCTTGAAATTGAATTAGCTAAAATAAAGAATTCATTTGCAGATATACCGATAATAATCGGGGGTAAGGAAATACGTACCGGAAACAAGGGCAAATGTATACTTCCGCACAATAAAAATAAAATTATCGGAGAATATCATAAGGCCGGTAAAAAAGAAATTATAATGGCTGTGGAAGCATGTCTTAAGGCAAAAGAAAAATGGATAAGCATGCTGTGGAAATCGAGGGCGGCAATATACCTAAGAGCTGCAGAGCTTGCGGCGGGTCCGTGGAGAGCCAAACTGAATGCTTCTACAATGCTTACACAAAGTAAAACCTACAAGCAGGCTGAGATAGATTCTGCCTGTGAGTTAATTGACTTTTTCAGAAGCAATGTCGAATGTCTGAAAGATATATATATGGAACAGCCCATGTCTTCCGAAGGAATTTGGAACAGGACTGAATATAGACCCTTGGAAGGATTTATTTTTGCTGTATCTCCTTTTAACTTCACGTCAATTGCAGCTAATTTACCATCAGCGCCAGCAATTGCGGGCAATACAGTAGTATGGAAACCGGCTTCCAACACGGTCTATTCTTCGTATGTAGTTTATCAGCTATTGAAGGAAGCGGGTTTGCCCGATGGGGTAATAAACTTCATACCCGGCAATGCGGATGAAATAAGCAATTTAATACTTAGCAGGGCAGAACTAAGCGGAATTCATTTTACCGGTTCTACAAAAGTATTTCAGGACATGTGGAAAACAGTGGGAAATAATATTAATAGTTATAAAACCTTCCCAAGACTTGTAGGTGAAACCGGAGGCAAGAATTATATAATAGTTCACGAATCGGCAAATTTAAATTCTGCCGTACGCGGGCTGATTGAAGGAGCCTTCGAATATCAAGGACAGAAATGCTCTGCTGCTTCAAGGGCATACATAGCAAAAAGCGTATGGCAGGAAGTAAAGGAATTACTTTTAGAAAAAGCAGCAAGAATTAAGGTTGGCGATATAGAAGAAGCAGATACATTCATGGGAGCGGTTATAGATCAGAAATCATACAATTCCATAAAAGAATATATTGACTATATTAAAAACTCTGAGGATGCAAAAATAATATTTGGCGGATACTGTGATGACGGCACAGGCTATTTTGTGGAGCCTACAATTGCGGTAACCACTAATCCTAAATTTAAAACCATGGAGGAAGAAATTTTCGGACCTGTATTGACTGTTTACATTTATGAAGATGAAAACTTTATGCAGATGCTGTCACTAATTAACGATACATCTGTTTATGGATTGACTGGTTCGATATTTGCTAAGGACAGATATATAATTGAGCAAGCTGAAAGGATTCTTGTAAATACTGCCGGTAATTTTTATATAAATGACAGACCTACCGGTGCCGTTGTAGGACAGCAGCCTTTCGGAGGAGGCAGATTGTCAGGCACAAATGATAAAGCCGGCTCAAAATTGAATCTTTTACGTTGGGTAAGTCCAAGAGTAACGAAGGAAAATTTAAAGAATTAATTATATTAATATTGATGGAAATGCATATGCCGCACCGAAAATTCAAATTTTTTCTGTGCGGCATTAATTATCAACTAAGCATAAAGCTCCGTATACATTTTTCTTATTTTTTCACTTTCTCTCAGTATTTGCAAGGCTGTTTCAGCATGTCCCTTGCAATAACCGTTTCCTATCATCATAGTAACATCTTTGTATACTCCTTCGGCGCCTAATGATGCACTGGTAAAGTTTGTTGCCATACTGAAAAAGTAAACCGTACCTCCTTCTTTAGTTGAGAGAATGGCTGACATTTCGCAGTTCTGTATATTAACATTTACAATAACCGTGTCACAAAGCTTTCCGTCGGTTATTTCCATTACTTTGCTGTAAACTCCGACTCCGTCTGTGGCATCGGCAACAATATAATCATCTGCTAATTCAAGCTTTTTAACATTTTCCAAAGATTTTTCGCTATAGTCCAAACATATTACCCTGCCTGACGGACCTGCCATCTTTTTAGCTTCATATAAACAGAGGATTCCTGATTTTCCTGCTGCACCAAGTATTAATACGGTATGACCTTTTTTTACAAGTTTTTGAGTTTGAGCCGGTGCTCCTGCTACATCAAGTACCGAAAGTGCAAGATTTTCAGGTATATCATCAGGTAATTTTGCATATATTCCGCTTTCAAATAATATTGCTTTTCCCTTTATATCAACCTGGTCAATATCCTTTCTTACTTCTAATATCTCTTCAATAAATAAGGGAGTCAATGATAATGAAACTAATGTAGCAATCTTGTCTCCGACTTTCAAATCAGTCTTACCTTCAAGAGTGGGTCCGATTTGCTCTACAATACCAATAAGCATTCCACCTGAGCCTGTTACGGGATTTTGGTGTTTTCCTCTTTCTTTAACAATACCCAACATTATTTCTTTGATTTTTTCTTCATTTCCTTCAGCCTGTTTAGAAATTTGAGTAAAGCTTGCTGCATCAATATTTAATGTTTTTACGTTAATAAGAATTTCATTGTCGTAAATTTCCATAGTGTTGTCAATTTTTAATGCCGGCTGCGGCAATACACCCTTTGGTTCAATTACTCTATGTGTACCGAAAATATTTCCTTTTTTCATGATTACCTCCTATTTTATATATCGGTTTTAACAATTATTAAGTTTTAATAAACAACATATAAACATATGCAATTATCATGCCAACTTATTTGACTTTTATAATAAGTTGTAGGAATACCTATGCATGCTTAAAATTTAATTGCTTTGCTTAATATAGAAAATATTAGTAATTTGATTGAAAATACTTAAATGCCGAAAAACAGGCATTAGAATGCCGAAAATTGGGCGAAATTGACGTGGATATTTCTGCGAAATTTCCAATCTTTAGATAAGAAGGTTTTCGGATTTAATATTAAGAAAAGAATATGTTAAGACCCTTCCCGGCATGATTCGGCAGCTGCGGGAAGGTTATATCGGGATTGTATATACGGTGAATACATATATTTTAAAAGAAGAAAAATCGGGCTATATCATAAAGTATATTTTGCCTTTGATAAAAATGACATTCGGATTATACAGCATTTTCTTTTTCGTAAAATTCATCATAAGTAAATTTGCTTTCAAAAACCTTTGCGGCTAATTCTTTACCGAGGTATCTTATGTGCCAAGGCTCATATTGATAGCCGGTTATATGCTCTGTTCCCTTTGGGTATCTGATTATGAATCCATATTTGTGAGCATTGTCGGCAAGCCATTTTCCTTCGGGAGTTTCACCTAATTCCTCAACTAAATCATAATTCAAGCTTTTAATTGAAACATCCATTGTAAGACCTGTCTGATGTTCGCTTTGTCCAGGTCTTGCACTGAATCTGTTGGCTTCTTCTTCTCCGTGTGCCTTAGCATAGTTGTTAAATAGATAAACTTGCCTGTCATAGGATCTGTAACCCGATACAGCCCAAAATTCAAAACCGCTTATTTCGGCTGCTGCAAATAATTCGGTCAATGCGCCGGAAGCTTCCCTTCTAAGCATTTTAGATTCAGGTTTTTCTACCTTATGCAGCACATCAACAGCAACTAAATCCTCAGGAATATAATTGGCGGGAAGGCTTCTTTTTTTGTTAACTAGGGCATCGATTCTTTCGGGATTTTCAATAATAATATTTTTCATAATTACCTCCAATTTGTAATAAGTTATTATTTTTGCTTGAAATCAAGTACTTTATAACTTTATCGTTAAAAAATTACTACTTTTTCGCGTTCTCTATCATGCTAAATGCAGTGCATTTGTCCTTTAGGCATTAATACCATTAGATAATGCAGTATCGGGTGCTATTTTTTATATTTATATTTACAAACGGTCAGCGGTGAGAAGTAAAATACAGCTTGTAGTTATCTAAAAACATTATATACAAATATTTTTACGTTGGAAAGAAAAAATTACCCTGAAACGTAAAAATGTATTGACAAATTATGTCGCGTGTATATAGCTTAATTAAAATTATCTTACGCGGTAACGAAGGAGGTCAGGGAGCTTCCCGAGCAGAGCTGTATTAAATAAAAAAAACCGAAAAATTCCGGTTTTTAGTGCTCTTACGATAAATTATTTAATTATATTCTTTTAACGTTAGAAGCTTGCGGTCCTCTGTTACCTTGAGTGATATCAAAGCTAACTGCCTGACCTTCGTCTAAGGATTTAAATCCGTCTTCCTGGATAGATGAAAAGTGAACAAATACATCATTTCCACCTTCTGCTGTAATAAATCCAAATCCCTTTTCTGCATTAAACCATTTTACTGTACCTTTATTCATGAGGTACCTCCTAATTTTATTATATCCCAATGTAAGTTAAAAAAAATCACACATTTTTACAAATTATATACACAA
>DCDU01000147.1:7871-8245 GCA_002316585.1 Firmicutes bacterium UBA1047
ATTTTTACAAATTATATACACAAATAGTTATATAATCTCTAAAAACATGTGATATCTATAAATACATCTGTAATACTTTTTCACAATACCACAAATATTTATATATGTCAACAACTTTTTTTAACTTTTTTTAGCCGTTCATTGTTTTTAACGGTAAAAAATATAGGGCAGCCATACACTAAGGTGTAGGTTCTGCCCTATATTTTTTTATCCACGAAGGATTTCAGCCAGCTCGTGCAATGCATAGCAGTTACTATTCATAGGAGGTGGCTATATGTACTGTATTATATGCTTGTACCGGGCAGGTGATACATTTATCCGTCAAAAATATTTGTACTATCGTCATAATTACCTTCAAATTGTAAAAGATATAT
>DCDU01000001.1 GCA_002316585.1 Firmicutes bacterium UBA1047
GGATTGAAAATACAATTGTAAAATGTGCTCCGGACGGAACAATAAGTTTAAGTGATCTGGAAAATGCAATAAAGGATAATACCAAATTAATTGTAACAACTCATGTCTCAAATTTAACAGGCACCATATTTCCGATAGAAGAAATTGGCAAAATATGTAAGAAACATGATGTGTTATATTTGCTGGATGCTTCACAAGGAGCCGGAGTTTTAAATATTGATTTAAAAAAGCATAATATTGATTTTTTAGCAGCGCCCGGTCACAAGGGTTTGTTAGGTCCCCAGGGAACAGGAATTCTTCTTATTAATAATGATATAGAGTTGAGACAATTAAAAGAGGGAGGTACCGGCAGTCAGTCCAGCAGCTTAGAACATCCGAATTTTTATCCGGACAAATTGGAAGCGGGTACGCATAACCTACCCGGCATTGCAGGACTGAATGCGGGACTTAAGTATATTTTGAACAAGGGCACAGAATCGATTTACAGCCACGAAAAAAATCTTTTAGATATATTCATCAAGGAACTAGGGAAAAACCCTAAAATCAAAATTTACGGTCCTGAATCCATTGAACATAGAAGCGGTGTCATTCCTGTTAACATTGAAGGTATAGATTCTTCCGAGGCTGCAAATATTTTAGACAGCTCGTATAATATTGCTGTCAGACCGGGACTTCACTGTGCTCCCTTGGCGCATAAAGCTATTGGAACCGAAAAAATAGGTGCTGTCAGATTTGGAGTAGGACCGTTTAATAAAAAAGCTGATATTATGGCAGCGGTAAAAGCACTTAATGAAATAGCGGAGGAAGGGCGATACACTTATTTATTAAAATAAAAAGATGCACAGATATAGAAAGGGACACACTTAAAAGGAAAGCTACTCTCTGCGGGTGGAAACTTTTAGGGATGTCCCCAATTTTTAATAATTTATTAATGCAATGTTATATAAAATTTGGTATAATTGATTAATAAAATTTACAAGGTGATATATGAAAAAAATAATATTATTTATTGTAATAATTTTAGTTTTTATAATTGCCATTCTATATTCTACATACGGAAAAGAATTTTTATCAATTTTAGACGAAAAAAAGATCTATAAAGTTGAAAATATTAAAACGACAAATATTAATACACTAAACGAGTTTAAGTTTTTTGACAGAGGAATAATATCATATAACAATCAAAAAATAGTTTATATGGATTTTGACAATAAAATTTTATGGGAAAATGAAACCAACGAGTTTTCTAACAAAATATTTGTTGCGGAAAATTATATTTTTAGACAGGCAGACCATAGTATAACAGTGCTTGATAAGAATAATCAACAGTTTGTAATAGCTGAAATTGATGGGAATATTATAAATGTTTCACGTGAAAACGGCAAGACCGGCATAGTAGTTAAAGACAATGGACAAACTCTTTTTATATTGAATGGAAATAATGAAGTTGTTGTGGATAACAAGGAATTCAAGGATATAATAACGGGATTATCTATAAGCGATAAATCTGAAGCTTATTCACTTATAACTTTAACTTTTGAAAATGGAAATCCAATTAATACTTTGTATTTTAACCTTATAGAAGATGTAGAATTGTGGAGTGCATTAATAGAAAATGAAATTTTAATTAAGACAAAAGTCATAAATAACAATGTAATAGCAATTGGAACGGGAAATATATATTTTTATAACAACAATGGAAAATTAATGTGGAAGAATAGCATCTATAATAAGATATTAGATTATGAAATATCAGTTGAAAATCAAAGAATAAATTTATTATTTGAAAAGGATAGCTCTGTTGAACTTATATCTTATAATTTTGAAGGAAAGGTTATTGAAATTCAGGAGGTACCTTCAGCAATCACTAAATTGAAAATATTTGACAATAAAATGTTAGTTTACAACAATAATACAATTTATCTTCTGCACAGCAACAAAGCAGATAAAATTTTTGAAGATTCGGAAAATATATATGATATTTCTATGGAAGGGAGTAATATTTATATTTTATTTAAAAATAAGATTATCAAAGGTCAAATAAAATAAACCAATATAAGGGGGAGAAGATATGACAATTGACATTATTATCGTTTTATTTATCGGATACTTGTGTTTTCAAGGATACAGAAAGGGATTTATTAAAACAGTCTTTGATACATTAGGCATTGTAATTTCATTTTTTTTAAGTAAAGAACTTTATCATTTTGCAGAAAACTTTCTTCTAAAAAATACAAAACTATTTGTAAAGCTGCATGATTTTTTCGAATCAAAGCTTTCGGAAAATGTGGTTAAGAGTATTAATAGTAACATTCCTGTTGAATTGCAAAAGTTTGTAAATAATGTACTGACAAATGAAGCCTCGGATGCTTTTACTGTATTTGTAGATAATTTAAGCCTCTTAATAATAAGATCAATTAGCTTTGTTGTAACATTCCTTACAATATATGCAGCTTTGCTTCTTATATCAACACTGATAAACACTATAATGAAACTGCCTTTATTAAATCTTACAAACAGATTATTTGGAGCTTTTATGGGAATATTAAAAGGTGTTATACTGTTGTACTTGTTTTTCGCATTATCCGCTCCGTTATTAAGCTTTATGCAGGATAAACCTCTTGCAAAATCAGTGTTGAATTCAGAATCAAGCAAGATATTTTATGATAACAATATAATATTGAATTATTTGTCTTATAAAGGCTTTTATGATAACTAAAATTTATATCAACAATATATTAAACTATTGTTAATGAGTCAATAAAAACTAAACATTTAAAATTGTTTCATGTGAAACATGTCGGATTTTCCTTGAAATTATCAGCATATAAAGCGTTATGAATATTTTCGATGCTGTGTTATAACAAATCAATAAAGTAAAAAAGGAGAATAATTATGCCTATGAAGTTAAATGTAGGAGATGTTGTAAAGTTAAAGAAAAAGCATCCCTGCGGCGGATATGACTGGGAAATACTAAGAGTAGGTGCAGACTTCAGAATAAAATGCACCACTTGTGAAAGGCAGATATGGCTTCCACGAAGTGAAGTAGAAAGAAGAATTACAAAGATTGTATATCAAGCTGAAAACAATGAAACTTCTGATGAAAAATAAAAAGTTATTGACATACACTCAAAAATATAATAATATTAGTTGAAGTTAATAACCTTTAATCTGGCACAGAGAGGCTGGGAAGGAAATATAAATACTTATGGAATAAGTCTTCCTTTGCTGTGCAAGGAAGATTTTTTGTATGCCATATCAGTGAATTCCACTGCGTATGCCCAATCCCATAGTGTTTTCAGATTAAAATACTTTAAAATAGTCCTGAGAGGCTAAAAAGGAGGAAGAATGTTAAAAGGAAGAAGTTTAATTGAACCAATGGATCTATCACTGCAGGATTTGGATGAAATATTATGTCTAGCGGATGAAATAATTGAAGATCCGATTGCATATGCTGATGTATGCAAAGGAAAGGTACTGGCAACATTGTTTTATGAGCCAAGTACAAGAACAAGGCTAAGTTTTGAAGCGGCAATGCTGAGGCTGGGGGGAAGTATTATGGGTTTTTCATCAGCTGAATCAAGTTCGGCAGCAAAGGGTGAAAGTGTTGCTGATACAATAAGAACAATTGCCTGTTATGCGAATATAGCAGCTATGCGGCATCCAAAGGAAGGTGCTCCGATGGTTGCTGCAATGAAGGCATCTATACCTGTAATAAATGCAGGAGACGGAGGTCACCAGCATCCGACGCAAACATTGACAGATTTACTGACTATCAAAAAATTAAAGGGTAAATTAAATAATTTTACCATAGGAATTTGCGGTGATTTAAAATTCGGAAGGACAGTTCATTCATTAATAAAGGCTTTATCAAGATATGAAAATATAAAATTTGTGCTTATATCACCTGAAGAGCTGAGAATACCGGATTATATAAGAGAAGAAATCTTGGTTAAAAACGGCTTAGAATTTAAAGAAGAAGAAAGACTTGAAAATATAATAGGAGAGCTTGATGTTCTCTATATGACAAGAGTTCA
>DCDU01000183.1:0-635 GCA_002316585.1 Firmicutes bacterium UBA1047
ATATTTACCGGATACAACAATTTGACGGATACATCAGAGGTAATTGCCATAATAGTTGATTCGGAGCAGGTTAATACAATTAATGAAGGACAGTCCGGAATAATAATTTTAGACAAAACACCGTTTTATGCCGAAGGCGGAGGTCAGACAGGCGATACGGGTGAATTTGCTGCGTATGGTACTTTAGCCAAAGTAACTGATACAAAAAAATTCAACAATACAATTTATCTACATGAAGCGAATATAGAAAAAGGAAGCATTTCTGTGGGAGATAAGTTGACTGCCAAAGTGAATTCAGACCGGAGAAAAAATACGGCAAAAAACCATACCTGCACACATTTATTGCATAAAGTTTTAAAAGAAATATTAGGACAGCATGTAAATCAAGCGGGCTCCTATGTTTCAGAAGACAGGCTGAGATTTGACTACACCCATTTTGAAGCTGTTGACCATGAAACATTGAAGGAAATAGAAAAAAGAGTTAATGAAGCGATTTTAGCAGACTATCAGGTTAAAACAGATATTTTGGATATAGAAGAGGCAAGACAATCCGGAGCTATGGCATTATTTGACGAAAAGTATGAAGACGTGGTAAGAGTTGTCAGCGTGGGAGATTTCAGCAAGGAATTATGCGG
>DCDU01000183.1:839-2941 GCA_002316585.1 Firmicutes bacterium UBA1047
TCGGGAGTAAGAAGAATAGAGGCAATAACCGGCAGAGCAGCAATTGGATATTTAAATGAATTGGATAATTTGACGGATGAATTGTCCCTATCCATGAAAACAACCAAAGATGATTTAATCAGCAAAGTAAATTTGCTTAAGAAAGAATCTAAGGAAAAGGATAAAGAAATTCAGAAGTTAAACAACGAGATTTTAAAGAATAATATAAGTCAGATTCTTGACAAATATGAAGAAATTAACGGAATAAAATTATTTGCTCTTAAATTTAAGGATAAGGATGCAAATTCACTAAGGGAAATTGCTGACAAGATAAAAGATAAAAATGAAAGTTGCGCTGTAATTATAGCATCGGATTTAGGTGATAAAGTATTGTTTGTATCAGCTGTAACCAAGGATTTGGTGCAAAAGGGAATACATGCGGGAAATATGGTTAAAAAGGCTGCAACGATTGCCGGAGGCGGAGGCGGAGGACGACCCGACTTTGCACAAGCCGGAGGGAAAAATCCCGGGAAAACAGATGAAGCAATAAATGAAGTAAAAAGAATGATATCTGGGAAATAATGGTAGAAATTGGAGAAAAAAGACTCTTAAAAATGGGGTTAGGGCATCTTTTTTCTTGATTTAACACATACTTTATAGTACAATGATAATGTAAGGGGTGGTTTTTATGGATAGTAATATAAATAATACGGCAAAATTTGATTACAAGATGGATTCACTTAATGAAGCCCGGGAAATAATTTCTCAGGTTTATCAGTCATTGAAAGAAAAGGGATACAATCCTAATAACCAGCTTATCGGGTATATATTATCCGGGGATCCCACTTATATAACTAATCATAACAACGCAAGAAGTTTAATACGAAAAATAGAAAGAGACGAACTGTTGGAAGAAATTTTAAATGTTTACTTAAATGTAATAGACCTTTAAATTGATAATAAGTATGTTTAATCATTCAGGAGCGCAGGAGAAGATGCAGGATGATAAATGAACTTTGTCAATGGAGCAGTATATTAATATACTGCTTTACAATTCGGGGACATTCCTCTGCCTGCAGAGGCTGACTTATTAGCAGAGGTGTGTCCCCATACTTCTAAAACGGAAATATAATATGAAATACATAAATTTATTTGAAAAAGAAAATGTATCAAAGCTGTGTTACGGAACACTTTCATTAAGCAATCTGCAAAATTTCGATACGGTTGAAAACAAGGTAAAATTACTTAATTACGCATACGGAAAAGGAATAAATTTTTTTGACACAGCGGAGCTTTATGATAACTATAATATATTAAAAGAATTCATAAAAGACAAAGACAGGGATAAACTAATCATAGCTTCAAAAAGCTATGCATATGACAAGAATACGGCAGAATATAGTATCAATAAAGCATTGAAAGAAATGAATACGGATTATTTAGATGTTTTTATGCTTCATGAGCAGGATAACGGAAACAACTTTTTAGGACATTACTCAGCTGTTGAGCGCTTCATGAAATATAAGGATAAGGGAATAATAAAGCATTTTGGAATTTCCACCCACAGGGTGGAGGCAGTGAGGGACTCGCTTAAGTTTAAAGAAATAGAATTTGTTTTTCCTTTGTTTAACTACAAAGGTATCGGAATTCAAGACGGTACCTTTGAACAAATGTCTGAAGCAGTTAAGAAGGCAAAGGAGCATAATAAATTTATTATGGCAATGAAAATCTATGGAGGCGGTCATTTAATAAATGAAGCGGAAAAAGCGTTTAAATATGTTAACAGCTTAAGTTTTGTGGACTCCATAGCAGTAGGTATGAGCACTGTTGAAGAAATAGATGCAAATATCAGTTATTTAGAAAATAATGAGTTAAATATTAATATAAAAAATAAAATTAGAAATCAAAAGCGTACTCTTGTAATTGAAGAGTGGTGTGTCGGATGCGGAAAATGCGTAAAAAGATGCAGACAAAATGCACTTCGGATAGTTGACAATAAATGTGTTGTCGATATGGAGAAATGTGTTCTATGCAGCTATTGCGCAGGTGAATGCACGGATTTTTATATCAAAATTGTGTGAGGGTTCTATGGACAGATTGATGGGCTTGGATGTGGGAGATAA
>DCDU01000173.1 GCA_002316585.1 Firmicutes bacterium UBA1047
AATGATATGATAAATCAAATTCTCATAAATAAAATATGCGGCATTAACAATGTTCCCAATGAATTGCAGACCCCAAGAGTTTTGGGGGAAAATATGGTTGTTCCTTTTGGCAATATTCTAAAGGGAATGATTGTTCCCAATACGGTTACAAAATCCTTGCATACGGAAAAAGTATATTCATTTGATGCGTTAAGATTTAAAATTCAGGAATATCCGTTTTACTCGCCCATAGAAAACCAGGTAAGAACAATAGAATCCTTTGAGAAACCTGTAATTTTGGTTGACGATTTGCTTCATAAAGGTTATAGGATAAAAGAAATTGACCCTATATTAAAAAGACATAATATAAATGTTAAAAAAATTATAGTGGGAATAATGTCCGGCAGAGGCAAGGACCTTATGAATATACAGGGAAGGGAAGCGGACTGTGCATATTTTATTCCTAACTTAAGACTTTGGTTCAATGAAAATTTAATGTATCCATTTTTAGGGGGAGACGGAATTTGGCTTGATAATGAAAATGTTACAAATTTAATTCCATCCATAAATCTGATACTGCCATTTTATTCGCCAATGTTTATACGAGGAGCTTCCAAGGAGGCTATATACAATCTTTCCATGGTTTGCTTGGAAAATGCAAAGCATGTGCTTTTAGCTTTAGAAACGGAATACAAAGAAATTTTCGAAAAAAACCTTACGGTAAAAAGATTGGGTGAAGTGCTTTCATCTCCCAGACTGCCATATTTAGGCGACAATATTTATTATGATTTAAACAAGGAAGCATCCGGCTTCATGGATGTAAGCATCGAGTCTCTCTCAAAACTTGAAAGGATAATAAAATAATGTTCTATTACAAATATTGCGATAAGTATTTATTTTCAATAAAGGATGATTACAATTATACAAAGATAAATGACATTCCAAGCGACTGCGAAGAATTATATTTTCTTACCTGTTTAAATAAAGAAAACTCAAAAAAATCATTTGCTGTTAATCATCCCTGCGATTTGTTTATTGATGAGGAAAGCCTGGAGATGCTAAAATTACCCGCTAAAAGCTGCGATATTCCCACAAGGCTTGCCGAATTAATCGAAAAGAGAAAAATAAAGGCAGTCAACACGGAATATAATGATTACGAAGACTGCTTCCGTATGGATGAGCCGGGCAAAAGGAAGGTAAACATCTTAGCACTTGGAGATGTGGGAAGTACATTGCTTATAGGACTTAAGCTTTTAGGAAAAGACGTGGTAAGAGCAATAGGCATATATGACAGAGGCATGGATAAAATCAAAAGATGGGAATACGAAATGAATCAAACATCATTTCCTTTTGAAGATTGTCTGCCTGAAGTCAAAGGGATAGAAAAGGAAGAATTATTTGATTGTGATATGTTTGTGTTTTGTGCTTCAAAGGGAGTTCCGCCCATAGGAAGCAAAACAGCAGATGTAAGAATGGTCCAATTTGAAGAAAATGCAAAGCTTATAAAAGAATATGCCTCCATGGCGGCAGACAGCGGATTTAAAGGAATATTTGCAGTAGTTTCGGACCCGGTTGACCAATTGTGTGTAACAGTGCTTAAAGAAAGCAGGGGAGTATTGGCTCCCGAGCAAATTAAAGGGTACGGTCTTGGGGTAATGAATGCAAGAGCCTTGTATTATTCCAAAAAGTATGAGAAATTTTCAATGTATCTGCATGAAGGAAGAGCATTCGGACCTCACGGTAAAGATTTAATTATAGCAAACAGCATAACAAACTATGACGATGCTCTGTCAAGAGAGTTAACAAAATATGCGGTAGAAGCAAATTTGGAAGTAAGAAAGACAGGCTTTAAACCATATATTGCTCCTGCTCTTTCATCCGGAGCCATATCGATTATATATACCTTAGAAGGAAGGTATCACTACAGCTCCAATTATTTATCCGGCGTGTACATGGGGGCAAAAAACAGGAATCTTCCGTCGGGGTTGGATATCGAAAAAATAAAAATGCCGGATAAGCTTTTTGAACGAATTAAGAATACATATGAGAACTTAACGCAGCCAATGTAATTCTGAAATGAAACTGCGGAATCTCATACATTTGGGGACATTCCTTTTTCATCCAAAGACTAAGCCTATAGTTAAGGTGTGTCACCTACCGAAATGGGGGTTATTATGAATTGTTTAACTGTTTTAAAATTCGGAACATCCGAAAGATTGGATAAAATGCTGGCATCTTCATTAAGTAAATATGAGCATATTATAATATCAAATGTTGATGACATGTATGATTTGCAAAATAAAAAAATATTGTTTGCGATTGAGTTAGGGGATACCGGAATAAATATCGGGCATATGAAAATGCTTAGCAAAATAATGACATCAGGTTCTGATTTCATGAAAAGCTCCGTAGGAGGAATAATAATAAGCTCAGACAATGAACTGTTTTCACGCTCCATTGCAAGAAAAACAATATTTTATGCAAACATGGCGGGCTGCATGTTTCCCGGGAAGCCTCTGTCCGAAGCTACAGGTTCTTTGAGAAATTTCAGAACACAGCAAGCTATTACAGCAGGCAACTCATCTTTAGAGGGTATTCTTTTATCAGACTGCAGAAATGTGATTGACAGGATTACGAGTTATAAAATAAAAAAGTTTATAAACCCAAAAATATTGACTCTTTATTCAGGCAACTCCAAAACATCCAACACATATGCTCTGTGGAATATGGTTAAGGAGAATTTACATGACTGCGAAATTAATGAAATTCACATAGAAAACGGCTCTGTGGCAGACTGCAAAGGATGTCCATATAAAGCATGCAAGCACTATTCCCAAAGCACAAACTGCTTTTATGGGGGAATTATGGTTGAAGAGGTATATCCGGCAATATTAAATTGCGATATTTTAATGATGCTTTGCCCAAACTACAATGATTCCATAAGTGCAAACATGTCAGCCGTAATAAATCGTCTGACAGCCCTATACCGCAAAACAAAATTTTATGATAAATACATTTATTCCATAATTGTATCGGGATTCAGCGGAAGCGATATTATAGCAGAGCAGCTTATAAGTGCATTAAATATCAACAAAACCTTCATGCTTCCTCCAAATTTTGCATTGATGGAAACGGCAAATAATCCCGGGGATGTGGAAAAGATAGAAAATATAAGAGAAAAAGCAAGGTCGTTTGCGGAGAATATAAAGAAGTGTATCGGTGGGATAAAATAGTAAGTTGCATAAGCATTATAATAGCTTGCGAATGGCATGCATTTTGCAGTACATTTGTGTATAATATTATTGGGAGGTGATGATTATGGCAAAAACATCCAATATATTTGCTCGTGTTGAGCCGAAAGTAAAAGAACAGGCAGAACAAGTGCTTGAACAGTTGGGTATTTCCATGTCGAATGCTGTAAATCTGTTTCTGAAGCAGATTATAATACAAAGAGGTATTCCTTTTGAAGTAAAATTGCCGGAAAATATTCCTCTTTCATATGACTCTTTAACAAAAGAGCAATTTGATATTGAAATCGAAAAAGGTATGACAGATATTAAAGATGATAGGACATACTCCATGGAGAGTGTTGCAGAAGAAATGAAAAGAGATTATGGTATATGAGCTCGATAATTTACTCTGCTCAGGCAAAACAAGATTTGAGGAATATTTATGAATATATAGCGTATAGCTTATGCTCACCTGATACTGCAAAAATTCAACCTCTTACGAGCCGGTGGACTTATAATGTTTAACACCGAATCGCCATAGAATATAGCTTGGCAGTAAAAACAGCATACCGAAAACCGGCAGCATCATATACGGTAAGTATTATTCTTTTTGTAAGAGCTTCAATATCCTGCATGTCATGAGTGGTAAGTATAACCGTTGTTTTTCGGTCTTTGTTTATATATTTAATGAACTCTCTTACAGCAATTTTAGACACTGCGTCAAGCCCGATTGTAGGTTCATCCAAAAACAGAATTTTAGGGTTGTGCAGCAGGGATGCCGCAACTTCACACCGCATGCGCTGTCCCAAGGACAGCTGTCTCGTAGGAGTTTTGATGATTGATTCAAGACTCAGCAATGAAACTAATTCATCAAAACTTTGTTTATATTGTTTTTCGTCAATTTTGTAAATATCTTTAAGAAGCTCAAAGCTGTCAACGACCGGAACATCCCACCAAAGCTGTGACCTTTGACCGAATACAACTCCGATTTCTTTCACATGATTAATTCTGTCCTTCCATGGAGTTCTGCCGTTTATTACGCAGGTTCCGCTGTCGGGATTGAGTATGCCGCTCATGATTTTTATCGTACAGCTTTTGCCTGCTCCGTTTGGACCGATATATCCTACCATTTCTCCTTCGGGAATAGTAAATGTAATATTGTCAAGCGCCTTTACATATTCATATTCCTTGTGAAAAAAAGATTTGGCAGCTTCTCTGAAACCTGCGTTTCGCCTTGCTACTTTAAATGTTTTATTAATATTTTTTAATTCAATCATGTCATACCTCTTTGTGGTTATCATGTCTACTTATTACATAAATAACAAAATGAATGCTTTATTAGCTTAAATTCATCTACAATAGATAGAAAGAATACTTAATATTCATATTTCAAAATAGAGAATGTCCTCAATAATGCTTTTGTCTTTAATATCATCTTTTTTTTGAGAAATAATTTTTCCACCCATATGTTGATAGAACCCTAACGACGGATTTCCATAAAGGCAGTTGATAATTATTGAAGAATAACCTCTGTCCTTTAGAGCGTTAGTACCGGCTGAAAACAATGCTTTACCAACACCCAATCCCTGGCATCCTTTCAGTACATATAGTGCATAGATCTCACCGGAAGCATTATATTTTTTGTTCCTGGATATTCCGTAGCAGCAAAAACCGATAATAGTATGCCCAATGACTGCAATGAAGAAATTATCGTTCTGTTCTATATCGATTCGGCACTTTTCGGCTTTTTCTATCAATTCCGCAATCCTTGAATCAATTACTTCATCAGGCATTAATCCCGGATACGTTGTTTTCCAGGTATACACGTTGACAATTGTTATGCCTAAGGCATCTTCAGGGACAGCTTTACGAATGTCAAACATTAAAAATCACCCCGATGAGTACCTCCTTTTCCTGAAGCATATCGGTTTATCAAAATAAATTTCTGATACTAACAGGCAAAAAGAACTCCGACAAGTTTTATTAAAACTTGTCGGAGTTTGTCTAAGTCGGGATGACAGGATTCGAACC
>DCDU01000205.1:0-1386 GCA_002316585.1 Firmicutes bacterium UBA1047
TTCATCACTCTATAATTTTTATTGTTCATAAAAACCTCCTACATTACCTGTTATCTATTTATATGCTGTTTTTTTTGTATAATTACAGTTTTATGGCAAGCTTTGTCATAATACCTTGGTAATGTCATATAGATTGCTTGCTAAAAGCCAATTTTGAGGAAAATACCTCATGATATTCCAATATCCAACTCCTTCAAATCCATATTCATTGAATAAATTCAGTTTTGCCAAGATACTTCTGGCATCCTCAAACCAAACCCTGTGCTGCTTTCCCTGTTCATCATAATATACGAAATAAGGAGCCTGTGAAACCTCATCATACTGAATCATTGCTCCTACCCTCGCAGCTAAATCAACAGCCTCCACATTCGATACCGAATCTGCTCTTGACTCACCTTGAACATATGGCAATATAAAATCATATCCATAATTCGGGATACCCATATATATTTTATCCCTTGGTATTTCAGTAACTGCATAATCCAATACTTCCCTCACCCTATCAACAGGTGACACAGCCATAGGAGGTCCGTAGGTATAACCCCATTCATAGGTCATAAGCAATACATCGTCTGATGCTTCGCCTATTCTTGGATAATTATGAGCTTCATAAAGCAATCCGGGCTGCTCCGCAGATATTTTCGGAGCCAATGCGGTGAATAATGCATACCCTTCGGGACTTATTCTGTCATTGACATTTTGTATAAAATTTATAAAGGCTTCTTCGTCTTCCGGCAATACATATTCAAAATCTATATCCAATCCGTAATAATTCTTTTCGCGCAAATTCTGTAAAACATTTTCTATTAGGTTGTTTTGCACTTCCGGATCATTTAAAACAACATGTGCCAGTTCATTGCTGAAAGTTCCTTCCTCCGTCAGTGTGGAAATAAGCATGAGGGGCGCTACACCGAATTCCCTTGCTGTTCTTATCAATTCTTCATCATCTATGTCAATTAATTCCCCTTCCTCGGTAATTCCGTAAGTAAATATTGTCAGGTAAGTCAGATAAGGCAGTGTTTTCATAAGGACAGTCCTGTCTATATTAGGATAGGCATATCCCAATACAGATATGGGACCCCTTTTTTCTTCTCTGTTCCTTATTGTAATTTGGTCACCGGGCATAATCTCGTCAGCAAAATCTATAAATGGATTTAACTGAAGCAATTCTGCTGTGGTGGTATTGTATCTTTGTGCGATTTGTGACAATGTTTCTCCCGGCTGAACCACATGAACCATTTCCGGAATAAGTATTACTAAAGTCTGACCCGGAACAAGCACATTTGGGTTTTGAAGTTCGTTATCTATTATTATTTTTTGCGGTGATACATTGTATTTGCTGGCTATGGAGTATATAGTTTCTCCCGGCTGTACAACATGAATTAT
>DCDU01000205.1:1627-2011 GCA_002316585.1 Firmicutes bacterium UBA1047
TTCAATTGTTAAAGAGCCGGCAGAAAAGTGGAATATTTACATTTATTTTACCTAACCATGCATTTTGTTAATTACATTGCTTCAACTCATACCGCTACTGTAGATTACTTCACAAAAATGACAGGAACTCTTAAAATATCAGGTTCCACAACAGTTCAGCCCATTGCTCAGGCAGCAGCCGATAATCTTATGAAAGCAAACACCGGCTTATCCATAACTATAGCAGGCGGCGGTTCAGGAGCGGGAATTAAAGATGCTGCCGCAGGAACAGTAAACATTGGTATGTCATCTCGTGATTTGAAGCCTGAAGAAAAAGCAGAGCTTACAGATTATGAAATAGCTTTGGACGCTATAGCAATTATAGTTCATCCTGATAATAAAGTT
>DCDU01000205.1:2213-3033 GCA_002316585.1 Firmicutes bacterium UBA1047
GGAAAGATGTAGGCGGAGATGATGCGCCGATACTTGTTCAGTCACGTGAAACAGGCTCAGGAACAAGAGCAACATTGGAAGAAATGCTTTTAAACAAAGAATCTGTTATTGCCACCGCTACAGCGCATACTTCTACTACGCTTTTAAAACAAGCTGTGGCTGCAGAGAAAAACTCAATAGGTTACATATCCTTGGGATTTGTTGACAACACGGTCAAAGCAGTTGCTTTGGACAATGTGGAGGCAACAACAGCTACGGTATACGACAAAACTTATCCGCTGAGCAGAGCTTTATATGTTGCAACCAAAGGAACACCTTCAAAAACTGCGGCTATGTTCATAGATTATTTAAAGAGCAGTGAATGTCAAGATGATATTGTTGCTAAAGAAGGCTATATTGCTTTAGACAAATAGATTAATTGCGAGTCTTATAGAAAACAGTTAAAAGCTGTGCGCACATGTAGCACAGCTTTTAACTTAATTAAGGAGGAAGTATGAATAAACACGCTTTTGATTTGCCGAAGTTTGTTATAAGCGCATTATCGGCAGTTAGCATTGCCATTATAGTATTTATTTTCATCTTTGTGTTTTACAGAGCAATGCCTGTATACTCAGCCAGCGGATTAAACTATTTTATAAATGGCGGATTTGATGTTCAAATTAATGAAGCCTTTTATTCCTCTGACACAGACCCCATGCTTACATTCGGTATGCTTGGCTTGATTTACGGAACTGTTGCCACAACATTTTTTGCTTTGCTGATTGCATCGCTGTTGGGTATAGGTTCGGCAATTACTATCTGTGAGTTTTCCTCTTCGAAA
>DCDU01000205.1:3161-5843 GCA_002316585.1 Firmicutes bacterium UBA1047
GTGTGCTCTTCCGATCTCTGTGAGTTTTCCTCTTCGAAAGTATCCGCAATTCTTATTACGATTGTCCGTTTATTTGCCGCCGTCCCTTCGGTAATTTTCGGTCTTATAGGATTTATTACGGTAGTACCCTTGATTGAAAAGTTTTTTATCACTACGGATATGCAGATTGAATATCTGTCCATGTTCCAAATGACAGGGAGAAATATGCTTTCATCAATAGTTGTGCTTATCTTCATGATAGCACCCACCATAATATCTCTAAGCGTTGATGCACTGAAATCTGTTCCGCATTCTCTGAAGGAAACAGGCTATGCATTCGGCATGACAAAATTCAGGGTTATTTATAAAATAATGCTCCCTTATGCCCGCCCCGGAATTATTGCAGGTATAAAATATTGCAGAAAAAGGTAAGAGAAAAACTTAAGAATGCCTCTCTGTACGAAGAAGTTAAAAACAGGCTTCACAAATCCGCTTTGTCGCTTTCCGGAGGACAGCAGCAGAGGCTGTGCATTGCAAGAGCTATGATGCTGGAGCCTGAAATCCTTTTATTTGATGAGCCTTGTTCGGCTTTGGACCCGATTTCCACATATGCCATTGAAGAGCTTTTAGAGGAATTGAAAAAATACTGCACAATTATCATAGTAACCCATAATATGGAGCAGGCAAGCAGAATTTCAGATTATACCGCCTTCTTTTATCAAGGTGAAGTGGTGGAGCACGGTGATACAATAGATATATTTTCAAATCCGAAAACCGAAAGATTGTCGAATTATATAAGGGGAAGATTTTAACTTCCCCTTATTATTTCCTTTACAATCTCCGCAGACTTTATAGGGTCTGCCTTCCCCTTAGTTTCTTTCATAATATATCCGATAATGGATTTAAAAGCTTTTTCCTTTCCTCCAAGATAGGATTCAACAGCTTCTTGGTTTTCGTTGACTGCTCTTATGCAAATTTCTCTGAGAGCGTCCTCATCAATTCCCTGCATATCCTTTTCCGATATGAATTCCCTTACAGGCTTTCCTGAATCAAGCATTTGCTCAAGAGCGCTGCTTGCCATGCTTGAGGTGATTTTTTTGCTTTCAGTCAATGAAATCAGTTCATTCAAATATTGCGGAGGGATGGAAATGCTGCATTCCTCTTTTTCGGCATCGGTAGGCAATCTTCTGAATACTTGGCTTAGTATATAATTGGACACTAATTTCTTGTTTTTTATATCCTTACTTGCTTCCTCAAAATATTCGGCAATTTTTTTATACTTTATCAAAAGCTCCGCATCATCCTTGGGAAGACCGTGTTCATTTATAAAAACATCCGATTTTTTGTCCGGCAGCTGAGGCAGAGAATCTCTGTACCTATTGATTTCTTCTTCACTGACATCAATATTAACTAAATCAGGATCCCTGAAATATCTGTAGTCATCAGCGTCTTCTTTTCCTCTCATACTCTCGGTAATGTTCAGGTCAGAATCATATCGCCTTGTTTCCTGCTCTATTTTACCGCCGCTCTCAAGAATATCCACATGTCTGTCAAATTCATATTCCATTGCTTTTGCTATGAAATTAAGAGAGTTCATATTTTTTATTTCTGTTCTTGTGCCAAGCTTTTCTTCTCCCTTTTTTCTGACCGATATGTTAACATCGCATCTTAAGGAGCCTTCCTGCATCTTTACATCTGATACACCTATATATTTCATAATCAGTCTTAATTTTTCAATATACTCCACAACTTCTTCAATGCTTCTTAAATCCGGCTCTGTTACAATTTCAATAAGGGGTACTCCTCCTCTGTTGTAATCGATATAAGTGTCTCCTCTTTCGTGAACTAACTTCCCCGCATCTTCCTCTATGTGTATCCTGTTAATATTAATGTTTTTTCCCGATGATAATTTAATGTATCCTTCATAGCAAATCGGCTTGTCAAATTGGGATATCTGGTATGCTTTTGACAAATCCGGATATACATAATTCTTACGGTCCATTTTTGAAACATTTCTTATTTTGCAGTTTGTGGCAAGACCTGCCTTCACCGCATATTCAACAACCCTTTTATTAAGCTTGGGAAGAGTTCCGGGCATACCCATGCATATGGGGCAGCAATGAGTGTTGGGCTCTCCGCCAAACTCTGTTGTACATTGGCAAAATATCTTTGTTTTCGTGGATAATTCTATATGAGTTTCAAGTCCGGCAACTAATTCATAACTCATAGCAATACCTCCTTGTCCGACGCTTTTGTTTTCATTTCGTACTGATAAGCCGCATTAAGCACCTTGTAATCCTCGAAGCTGTTGCCGATTATCTGCATTCCTACCGGCATGTTGCCTTTGTCAAAACCGCACGGAACCGAAACGGCAGGAAGTCCTGCAATATTAACCGGAACGGTGCATATATCCATCATATATGTTTCAATGGGGTCTCTTAAAGCTTCTCCCTTTCTAAATGCAGTTACAGGTACTGAAGGAGTAAGTATAACATCACATTTTTCAAATATATTTTTAAAATCCTGAATAATTGAGCCTCTTAGATTTTGCGCTTTTTTATAATATGCATCATAATATCCCGAGCTAAGCACATAAGTACCGAGCATTATTCTTCTTTTAACTTCCTTGCCGAAGCCTTCGCTTCTTGTTTTACATATCATTTCATTTATATCCCTGTAGCTGTTTGTTTTATATCCGTATCT
>DCDU01000077.1:0-1994 GCA_002316585.1 Firmicutes bacterium UBA1047
TCTCAGGAGCAGGTAAGAAGACTCATAGCCGGTCCGGATGTATATATATGTGATGAATGTATAGAGTTATGCCATAACATTGTAGATGAGGAAATAGATTTATTTGAAGAATATGATTTTACAGAACTTCCAAAACCAAAAGAAATAAAGGATAAATTGGACGAGTATGTAGTACAGCAGGATAACGCCAAAAAAGCATTGGCAGTGGCTGTATACAACCATTATAAAAGAATTAACTACAAGGTTAAAGACGAAGGTGTGGATATTCAAAAAAGCAACATACTTTTAATGGGTCCTACCGGGAGCGGAAAAACATATTTGGCGCAAACATTGGCAAGGTTGTTGAATGTTCCTTTTGCCATAGCTGATGCAACATCTTTGACAGAAGCAGGATATGTAGGAGAAGATGTAGAAAATATTTTGCTTAAATTATTGCAGTCGGCAGACTTTGATGTAGAAAGAGCCGAAAAGGGCATAATATACATTGACGAAATAGATAAAATTTCGAGACGTTCCGAAAATCCTTCAATTACGAGGGATGTAAGCGGCGAAGGAGTTCAGCAGGCCCTTCTTAAAATACTTGAAGGAACTGTTGCCAATGTTCCCCCGCAGGGAGGAAGAAAACATCCTCACCAGGAATTCATACAAATAGATACCACCAATATATTGTTTATACTTGGAGGTGCTTTTGACGGAATAGAAAGAATTATTCAAAAAAGAGTTGGCAAGAAAAGCATTGGTTTCGGAGCTGACCTTACGGGAAATTCCTCAATAGATACCGATAAACTTCTAAAGCAGGTTCAGTCTCAGGATTTATTGAAATATGGTATGATTCCTGAGTTTGTAGGAAGGGTTCCGGTGGTTGTTGCTTTGGAAAAATTAGATAAGAAAGCTTTAATATCGATTTTAACAGAGCCGAAAAATGCTTTAATCAAACAATACAAAGAATTATTTAAAATGGATAATGTTGAATTGGAAATTGAGAAGGAAGCTCTTGAAGAAGTAGCTAAAAAGGCATTGGAAATCAATACCGGCGCAAGAGGATTAAGAGGAATTCTTGAAAGTACAATGACTGAAGTTATGTTTGAGATTCCATCGAGGAATGATATTAAGAAATGTGTTATTACGAAGGATACAATTGTAAATAACAGCGAGCCTAAATTAGTATTAACAAAGAAGCCTGTTTCTGATAAGAAGGAGAATGCTTCATAAAACTGCCTGCCTTAGCAGGCAGTTTTCATAACATTTATGACCTAACCCCATTGCTGCGAGCGAGAGCGAAGCAGGAATAGATGGTAGGTCAGATGCAGCGCAATCCCAATTTGTACGACTGAAGGGAGTAAATAAATTGGTGATGAAGCCTGCCCATAAGGAGAAAATATGATAAATAATTACAATATAGAGAGAAGAAACCTTCCTTTGATTCCGATAAGGGGCATCGGAATTTTCCCCAATACTGTAATACATTTTGACATTGGAAGGGAAAAATCAATCAATGCATTAGAAGAAGCAATGCTTGAAGACTCGGACATTTTTTTGACTGTTCAAAAGGTTGCCGATTTGGAATCACCAAAGGAAGATGATTTTTATGAGGTGGGCGTCATTTGTAAAATAAAGCAAATGATAAAAATGCCCGGAGACAATATACGAGTGTTGGTTGAAGGCATAAACAGAGCGAAAATTGCATCTATGACACAGGATGAGCCGTATTTTGAAGTTGTTTTGGATGAATATATTTATGATGACAGTCTGCCTTCGGATGATAAGTTAGAGGCAATGGTGCGCCTTACGTTAAATAATTTTGAAGAATATGCTTTAATTTACGCAAAAATAGCGCCTGATGCAGTAATATCGCTGAAGGAAATTAAAAATCCCGATAAGCTTGCAGACGTAGTCGCTTCATACATTTATTTAAAAACAGAGCAAAAGCAAGCTCTTTTAGAAATATTTGATCCATATAAGAGGCTTGAGTCAATAAATAAGCTGTTGGCAAA
>DCDU01000077.1:2239-2373 GCA_002316585.1 Firmicutes bacterium UBA1047
TATTTAAAAGAGCAAATGAGGGCAATTCAGAAGGAATTAGGCGAAGATGACGCAGATTATGAAGCTGATGAGTACCTTCAAAAAATTAAAAAGGCTAATATGCCTAAGGAAGTAAAAGAAAAAGCAGAAAAGGA
>DCDU01000077.1:2611-4218 GCA_002316585.1 Firmicutes bacterium UBA1047
TGCCTTGGAATAAAAAGACAAAGGATAATACGGATTTAAAAAAAGCAAGGACAATACTTTCCGAAGACCATTACGGATTGGAAGAAGTAAAAGAAAGAATATTGGAATACTTAGCCGTAAAGCAAATTAAAAAGGATATGAAGGGTCCCATACTTTGTTTTGTTGGACCTCCGGGAGTAGGGAAAACATCTATTGCAAAATCAATTGCCAGAGCCATGAACAGAAAGTATGTGAGAATTTCTTTGGGCGGAGTTAGGGATGAAGCTGAAATAAGAGGACACAGAAGAACATATATCGGTGCGATACCGGGAAGAATAGTATCGTCCATTGCAAAGGTTAAAGTAAATAATCCGGTGTTTTTATTGGATGAGATAGATAAATTAAACAGTGATTTTAAAGGCGACCCTGCTTCAGCTCTTTTGGAAGCGCTTGATCCTGAGCAAAACAGCACATTTACAGACCACTATATTGAAGCTCCATTCAGCTTGGAAAATGTAATGTTTATTACGACTGCAAATACGACCGCAACTATACCGGGTCCGCTTTTGGACAGAATGGAAGTTATTGAAATATCAGGATACACAGATGGGGAAAAAAGAAATATTGCAGAGAAATATTTAGTAA
This sequence comes from Firmicutes bacterium UBA1047, assembly GCA_002316585.1. GTDB lineage: Bacteria > Bacillota > Clostridia > Tissierellales > Sedimentibacteraceae > Sedimentibacter. The sequence goes on from DCDU01000077.1 coordinate 3,236, forward strand.
AAAAACAATTAGCCGAACATGGTTTAAAAGAAAATCAAGTTAAAATTTCCGACAATGCAATTAATGAAATAATAGAAAGATACACAAGAGAATCGGGAGTTAGAAGCTTAGAAAGAAATATAGGGAAATTAGTCAGAAAAGCTGCCGTTCAAATAGTAGAAAAAAACAAGAAATCTGTAACCATAAACAATTCCAACATCAAAAAGTATTTAGGAATACCTAAGTATGATTATGACATTGCTTATGAAGAAGACCAGATTGGAGTTGTTACCGGACTTGCATGGACACAGGTGGGAGGAGAAACGCTGTTTGTTGAAGTAAATACCATGAAGGGTGACGGGAAACTTCAGCTTACGGGGCAATTAGGAGATGTAATGAAGGAATCGGCAATGGCTGCTTTAAGCTATATAAAAGCAAATGCCGAAAACTTTAATATTGATTATCAAGTATTTAAAGAAACAGATATACATGTTCATGTACCTGAGGGAGCAATTCCAAAGGACGGACCTTCCGCAGGGATAACCATAGCAACTGCAATAATCTCCGCTTTGACAAAGAAGCCTGTAAGAAAAGATGTGGCAATGACCGGGGAAATTACAATTACAGGAAGGGTTCTGCCCATAGGAGGGCTTAAGGAAAAGTTACTTGCCGCAAAGCGAGCAGGCATAAAAAAAGTTGTGCTTTGCTCTAAAAACAAGGCGGATGTTTCTAAGATAGACTCAAAAATAATTCGCTCCATGGAAATTGTTTATGCGGATAAAATAGATGATGTGGTAAAAGAAGCGTTACGGTAGTGACAAGAAAGGATTATATATGATTATCAGAAAAGCAGAGTTATTGATTACTGCAGTAAAAAAAGAACAGTATCCGGATACGGCAGTTCCTGAAATAGCATTTGCAGGCAAATCCAATGTTGGCAAGTCTTCAATGATAAATGCTTTATTAAACAGGAGAAATCTTGCAAGAACCAGCTCACAGCCCGG
>DCDU01000077.1:4329-7691 GCA_002316585.1 Firmicutes bacterium UBA1047
GGAGAAATCTTGCAAGAACCAGCTCACAGCCCGGAAAAACGCAGACTTTGAATTTTTACGGCATAAATGATGAATTGAATTTTGTAGACCTGCCCGGCTACGGTTATGCAAAAGTATCAAAAACAGAACAGCATAAATGGGCGGATATGATTGATACATATTTGCATAACAGGCAGCAGCTTAAAGAAATTATTTTGCTGGTGGATATAAGGCATGAGCCGGGAAATAATGACCGTCAGATGTATCAATGGATAAAAAGCTTTGGATTTAAAGGCTATGTTATAGCGTCTAAGGCAGATAAGCTGTCAAAATCTCAGCAGATAAAAAGTATGAATGTTATTAAGAAATGTTTGGAAATAAAAGATAACAATTTAATTTATCCATTTTCCGCATCTTCTAAATTAGGGGTAGAGGAAATATGGACATTGTTTGATAATATTTTAGCTGAAGAAATTTAAACAAATACTTTTGCGGCGCTAATTTTCCTTGTGCTTTTAATATATTTCGCTGTTTAGGTTTATTAAAACAGGGTATATTAGTATCAGGAGGAATGGTAATGGATTATTTAATAGAAAAAAATGTCCATAGCGACATAAAATGTGTTAAGAAACTAATTGAAGAAATCCTTCCCTGTATTAAAGATATAATAAATCCTAATACTTTTTTTAATACAAAGCTTATTCTTTATGAACTTATGATAAATAGTGTCATTCACGGCAATTGTGAAGACTTGAATAAAATGATAAATATAAAAATTTGTATTAACAAATCGCGAATCATTATTGAGGTTTCGGATGAAGGCTCCGGTGTTTGCTATGCCCATAAAAATTTCGGAGAATATGATTTGACGGAATCGGGGAGAGGTTTAATGTTGGTGGAGGGACTTTCTGATAAGCTTAATATTGATGGAAATACGGTTACCTGTATACAATACTTATGACCTGACCCCATATGTTCGAGAGTTGCGAAGAACAGATGGATGGTAGGTCAACCGAATGGATTATGACTTATCTAATTTCTTCAACCAAAACTGCGCTGTCAAATTTGTGCGACGAAAGAAACAAACAAATTTGTTGCATTCCCCTGCGNNACCCCATATGTTCGAGCGATAGCGAAGAACAGATGGATGGTAGGTCAAACGCGCAAAACTCCTAATTTATGCGACATAAGGAGCAAATAAATTAGTGAATTTCCCTGCGATAAAAATAATCATTTAAATAATATATAATATTTGCTATAATAAACACTGCGGGTGTTTATTTTTGTTTAAGGAATGTGGACGCGCCAACAGAGAAATGTACCCAATCAGAAGGAGTCGCTATGGATAACATAAAGCTTTCTGTCAGAGAACTGGTTGAATTCGTTTATAAAAGCGGAGATATAAATGTTAAAAATTTAAGCTTAGACAGGGCAATGGAAGGAATCAAGGCTCATAAAATTCTGCAGTCTCAAATGGGAGATAATTATCAAAAGGAATTTTATCTTAAAAACGAATTTATGCTGAACAACATATTGTTTGCTGTTGAAGGCAGAGCTGATGGTATTTTGACCGAAGATGATGGAATTACTGTGGATGAAATAAAATCAACATATACAGATTTACGTTTTATAGATGATGAATACAACACTGCACATATGGCACAGGCCAAATGCTACGGTTATATGTACGGAATGCTGAACAATTTGGATAAGCTTAATGTCCAGCTTAGATATTATAATATTGACACCAAGGAAACAAAGACAATTAAACATTCTTATACGTTTGAAGAATTAAAAACATTCTTCTATAATCTTCTCAATACATATATTGATTGGGCGGAAACAATTATAAATCTTCGCAAAGAAAGAGACAGAACAATTTCAGAGTTAAATTTCCCTTTTGAAAATTACCGTAAAGGACAAAGAGATTTTTCAGTGGCTGTGTACCGTACCATCAAGTCAGGCAAAAAGCTTTTTGCTCAGGCTCCGACCGGCGTCGGGAAGACCGTTTCTGTTTTATTTCCGGCAATAAAATCCATGTATGAGAATAATTCAAAGATTTTTTATCTTACAGCCAAATCATCCACTAAGACTATAGCGTTTAACACTGTTAAAATGATGGCTTCAAAGGGTCTTAATTTAAGAGCCACCGTTATTACAGCTAAGGAAAAAATATGCTTCATGGATGAAGTTAAATGTGAACCTGAATATTGCCCCTATGCCAAAGGTTATTATGATAAGCTGAATATTCCCTTAAGAGAAACAATAAAAAACGATTGTTTATATTCAAGGGAATATATTGAAGAACTTGGGAAAAAACATGAACTATGCCCTTTTGAATTGAGTCTTGACCTGTCATATATGTCAGATATAGTAATATGTGACTACAATTACTACTTCGACCCTAAAGCAGCATTGCAAAGAGAAGATGTTTTCAATAAGGAGAGGGATATACTTCTTATAGACGAGGCTCATAATCTTGAAGACCGAGCGCGAAATATGTATTCTCCCGAAATCATTAAAGAAGAATTTTATGAAGTATATAAAATGATGAAAGCTGAAAAAAGCTTAAGCAAGGAATTGTACAACATAAATAAGAAATTCATAGATATAAAAAAGAGTATTAAAGAGGCGGAAATATTAAATGAACCTCCAGAAGGATTAATAAATGCTCTTCGTAAATTCGTCGTTAAGGCTGAAAAATATTTCAGTGATTTAAAAAATGAAAAAGCGCCTGAGGAATTTACCGACATATATTTTAAAAGTACATTTTTTATAAAAATTTCAGAGATTGCAGATGATAATTTTTGTTATTATGCAGATTCTGAAGGAAATAAAACAATGGTGAAATTGTTTCTGATTGATCCTTCGCAAATATTAAAGGAGATAGAAAAAAATGCATGGTCATCAATTTTCTTTTCGGCAACATTGACTCCGTTAAAATACTTCAGATATATTTTGGGAGGTGATGAAGATGATTATATATTAAAAATAAAATCCCCTTTTGATACAGAAAAATTAAACTTAATGATAACCTCAGACCTATCCATGAAATATACTCAAAGGGATTTAAATATAGAAAAAGCATGTGAATATATCAATATACTGATTACCGAAAAAAAGGGAAATTATATGATTTTTTTTCCTTCGTATTATTTTATGAGCAAGGTTTATGCTATATATGAATCATTGTATGACACATCAGATATTCTTCTTCAAAGTCAGGGAATTAATGAAGAAGAACAGCAGGAGATTATAAATCACTTTATAAATGATAGAAATGTTGTGCTGTTCACCGTTGTCGGAGGAATTTTTTCCGAAGGAATTGATTTACCCCTTGAAAAATTAATAGGAGCAGTTATAATAGGTACCGGAATACCTCA
>DCDU01000077.1:7933-8154 GCA_002316585.1 Firmicutes bacterium UBA1047
AAAATACTTCAATCGGCAGGAAGGGTAATTCGGACAGAGGAAGATAGGGGAACAGTATTGCTGATAGATTCAAGGTTTTGTCAGAATACATATTTAAGGCTGTTTCCTGACCATTGGAGGCATTTCAAAACCGTTAAATCAGCAGAAAACATAAAGCAACAAATTAATTTGTTCTTAAAAGGAAGGTAAAAAATGATAAATATAGTATCCGATAAAAATGT
>DCDU01000232.1 GCA_002316585.1 Firmicutes bacterium UBA1047
ATGTATTATACGGGATTTAATCCTTTAACAAATGAAGAAGTGTATGTTCCAAAGGATAGTGAAGAAAGAAAAATGCAAAGAGCATTGCTTCAATATTCCAAAAAAGAAAATTATGAAATAGTTTTGAAAGCATTGAAAAAAGAAAACAGATTGGATTTAATCGGTTACGGACCAAAAGCTTTAATAAAACCTAAAAACAATTAAGTTTCGGTTAATGTAATTTTAATAATTAATTTATTGCAAAATCTTTCATAGTAATATAGAATTATATTGTGATTATTTATAGAGGTATTATATGAACAGAAAAGTTAGACGACGAAAAAAAAGAATTAGATTATTGCTGTTGCTATTTATACTTTTGGTTGGTGTTTTAGCAGCAACTTTTGTAGTGAACGGTATCGGCAAAGATGGCAAAAACAAAGGAGAACAGCCAATTCAGCAGCCTGAAAAAAACAATGGAGTTTCTGAAGAACAGCCTGATGCAATCCCGGATATATCCGTTAGTATTAGGGCCACGGGAGACATTATGTTTCATCCTTCGCAAATTGAAGGAGCATATGATGCTTTAACAGATACATATGATTTTAACAACAGTTTCAAGGCTATAAAAAGCATTATTGAAGAAGCGGACATTGCAATTGCTAATTTTGAAGGAACAACTGCCGGGAATTCAACGTACAGCTATCAGGGTTATCCGTTGTTCAATGCTCCGGATGAAGCATTGGATGCTATTAAAAATGCAGGCTTTGATATATTGTCAACCGCAAACAACCACAGCCTTGATACAAGGAGAGCAGGAATTATAAGGACAATAGAGCAAATTAAACAAAGGGGAATGGAGCCTGTCGGAACATTTATCGAAAAACCTGAAACAAGGGTTTTAATTAAGGAGGTAAAAGGAATAAAGTTTGCTTTCATGGCATATACGGAAATGGTCAATGGTCTTGAATCGGTTATGAGCCCCGGGGATTTGGATGCAATGGTAAACATTGTCAACGAAACAAAAATGAAAGAAGATATTATCTATGCAAAGGAACAAAATGCAGATGTTATAATCGCATGCCTTCATTGGGGTGATGAATATTCAAGAACTCAGGCACAAAGACAGGAAGTTTTAGCCGATATGCTTTTTAAGGAAGGTGTTGACATAATATTTGGAAGTCATCCTCATGTTATTCAGCCGACACAAACATTGGAGTATAACGGCAAAACAAAATTTATAGCTTATTCCATGGGTAATTTCATATCAAATCAAAGAGTGGAAACGTTGGTGCCTTATGGTATGACTGAACATATTTCAAAGTATACAGAAGACGGAATAATAATTGATATAGAAATAGAGAAAAAAGGGGAAACGGGAGAAGTATCCATAAGTAATATCAGTTATATACCATTATGGGTTTATAAGGGGTTTAAAGAAAACGGCACTGCCGAGCATGTTGTTTATCCCATAATGGATTATATAGAAAGCGCGGAATTAAATGAAGATTCAAAAGTAAGAATGAGCAGATCATATGCAGATACTATGGTGCAAATGAATGCTGAATAATATGGGGGATTAGCATAGATGAACATGATGGAGCGGATTAAATTAATTTTTTCAAATATCGGGTTGAATACCTTTGTAGATATAGGTATTGTTTACTATGTTCTTTATCGCGGATATATACTCATAAGAGATATGAGGGCAAAACAATTGGTTAAGGGAATTGTGCTTTTGGTTTCATTGATTCCCATATCCAAAATATTCGATCTGTATATGGTGAAGTTTATTTTAGATAATACATTTCAGGTCGGCGTAATTGCATTGGTTATTGTTTTTCAGCCTGAAATAAGGAAAGCCCTTGAATATTTGGGAAGAACCTCCTTTACTCTGTCAAATATTGAAAAAAATGCAGAAACCTCCCAAAAAATTATTAAAGAAATTATATCCGCGGCAACTTCTTTAGCAAGACAAAAAATCGGTGCTTTAATTATTTTTGAAAAACAAATAGGACTTAATGACATTATAGAGAGCGGAACCAAATTAGATGCAAATATATCCAGCGGATTGCTGATAAATATTTTTATACCAAATACACCTCTCCATGACGGGGCAGTAATTATAAAGGACTATACTGTAAGGGCTGCAGGATGCTTTTTGCCTCTTACCGAAAATAATCTCTTAAGCAAGGATATCGGTACGAGACATAGGGCTGCTATAGGAATGACTGAAAAATCAGATGCTGTTGCATTGATAGTATCTGAGGAAACAGGGTATATTTCTTATGCCGTTGAAGGAAGACTTTACAGGAATATTCAAAATACAGAGCTTGAAAATTTATTGTCGGGTATTTATGCCGAAAATGAAAAAATAAATCTTATAGATAAATGGAGAAATAGAAATGAAGATAAAAAACGATAAATTATTTATTCAAGTTACTTGTCTAATTGTTGCCATTGTTCTATGGATGACTGTAATGCTTGTAACAAATCAAACTCTTGAAAAAACATATCCAAATATTCCTATAACCATAAGAAACTTATCTACTTTAGAAAATTCAAACTTAGTAATGATGAATCAAGACAAAGAAAACATTACTATATCTGTAAAAGTAACAGGATTAACCGAGCAATTGAATAAATTTACCAGCAGAGACTTTTCTGCATATATAGATGTTTTAGGATTTAAAGAAGGAATAAATCCTGCGAAAGTGGAGGTTGTAGCACCAAGCGGTGTTGAAATCGTAAGCGTTTATCCGTCTCAAATAGCATGCAACATAGAAGGAATTATATCAAAGGTAATGGATGTTACAGTTAAATATGACGGAGCTCAGGCTGAAAATTATTACAGGGCACAGTCATTTCCCAATCCTTCGTCCGTAAAAATAACGGGACCCAGAAGTGTTGTTAATTCCGCTAATCTTGCAATAGCAACCATAAATATTGACGGTGCGTCTGATACGGTTGTGAAAACTGTTCCCGTAAGAGTATACGATGATAAGGATACCGAAATTTTCCTGTCGGTTCCTACAGGAAATGTAGAGGTTACGGCTCCCATTTATCCTACTAAATATGTTGCGCTTAAACCGTCGATAGTCGGGGCTCCGGAAGAAGGATATGAAGTGGTCGATGTAACCGTAAAACCCGAAAGAGTGAGGATAGCGGCAAGACAGGATGTTTTGGATACGATTAAGGAGCTTAACTTAGAAGAACTTGATATTACCGGTTCGTTCAACAATATACTTGCATCCAAGAATATATTGAATACAGACGGGCTGATACTTTTGGATTTGGAAACCGCACCGGTCGTAAATGCCGTGGTGGAAAAAATTATAGATAAAGATTTTGTTTACAGCTATGATGATATTCAATTTATTAATAAAAGCGATAACAGCGATGTGATATTGGAAGATACCGATGAGGAAATTACTGTTTCTGTATCGGGTACTTCAACAATAGTTAATTCTTTGAAAAAAAGCGATTTAATATTGACAGCTGACTTAGCTGAAACAATTGAGGGAATTAATACCGTTAAATTAGAATGTGTTTCTGAATTTGAATTTAAGAATATTATAATAAGCAAAGAAACGGTGGATGTAGAAATTATAAAAACCGAAACACTAGAACCTCCGGAGGAAGAGGCGAGGTAATTATGTTGAATATTAAAATTAACAGCATGGATTATCAGGGAATGTTAGAAGCGGTATTTCTTGCCACACAGGATGCAATAAGCGTTGTAAATGAAAAAGGCGAGCATATCTTGGCCAATCCTGCTTATACGAAAATTACGGGTATTGAATATGATGATGTAATAGGCAAAAATGCACTGTTTGATATTGAAGAAGGCGAAAGCCTGCACATGAAGGTACTTGCAACTAAAAAACCTGTAGAAAATACAAAATTAAAAATCAGACCCAGCGGCAAGACTGTTGTGGCTCAAGCTGCGCCAATTATTGTTAATGGGGAAATGAAAGGCAGCGTTGCTGTTCTTCATGATATTTCCGGAATAAAGGATTTGACCGATAAGTTAGAGGAGGCTGAAAAAAAATTAAGAGAACTTACCTATAAATATAAGCCTGAAGATATAATCGGAGAATCGGAAGCTATAAAAGAAGTAAAAAGGCTTATTGAGAAAGCTGCAAAGGTTCCTGCAACTATATTGTTAAGGGGAGAAAGCGGTACGGGCAAAGAATTGTTTGCCAATTCAATCCATGCTCAAAGTTCCCGTGCCCGCAATAATTTTGTGAGAGTAAATTGTGCGGCACTGTCTGATTCGTTGCTTGAAAGCGAATTGTTCGGATATGAGGAAGGCTCCTTCACCGGTGCGTTAAAGGGAGGCAAAAAAGGTCTGTTTGAAGAAGCGGACAAGGGAACAATATTTCTTGACGAAATTTCGGAAATTAGCTTAAATACACAAGCGAAGCTTTTAAGAGTTCTTCAGGAAAAAGAAATAATGAGGGTTGGCAGTAATAAGAATATTCCTATAGATGTAAGAGTAATTGCTGCAACCAATGCGGATTTAGTGAAATCCGTCCAGAAAGGAAAATTCAGAGAGGACTTATTTTACAGACTAAGTATTCTTCCTATACATATACCTCCTCTTCGTGAAAGATTAGAAGATATTCCTTTGCTGGCTAAAAGGTTTATCGCAAAATTTAATGACGAGTACGGCAGAAATATTGTGGATATATCAAGTGAAGCATTGAAGGTGCTGATGGAACATGGCTGGCCGGGCAATGTAAGAGAATTGGAAAATACAATAGGACGTTCCATAATATATATGAACATTAACGAGAGAGTTATAAATACAATACATTTACCTCATCTACATGCAGGTAAAATTCAAAATTATGATAATTGTATTGTATCAGTTAACGAAGATATTACAACATTGGATAATGTTTTGCATAAAGCGGAATCTGAATATATAGAAAATATTTATTTGAAATCCAATAAAAATAAAACCCATACAGCTAAGGTATTAGGCATATCTTTAAGGTCATTATATTATAAAATGGAAAAGTACGGTATTACTTAGTGTGCAAAATATTGCAAAACAAATTAAAATGCAATATTTTGCATGCATAATATTGCAGAAAAATAAAAATGAATTAAAAGTATATATCAATCGTTGAAATTTCAATGGTTGATTTTTTATAACTTTGGCATGAAATTTGCTTTATATATTATGAGGTGGTAAAATTATGAATAGCTTTGACAAATTAATAAAGATGGCAAAAAACACTGAACCAAAAAAAATAGCTGTTGCGGCCGCGCAGGATGACGATGTGCTGAAGGCTGTACAAGCAGCTGTAAAGGAAAATATTTGCATTCCGATTTTGGTTGGTGATAAAGAAAGAATTAAAGAAATATCCGAAGATATAAATTTTGATCTTAAAAATATTCAGATTATCGACGAAAAAGACGGGCATGAGGC
>DCDU01000058.1 GCA_002316585.1 Firmicutes bacterium UBA1047
GGTGAGGTTACAGGCAGTGTTCACGGCAACAACCGTGTAGGTACTTGTGCGATTACGGATATTACTGTATTCGGAAGAATTGCAGGCACTAATGCCGCACTTGGAAAATAGTAATAAATAATAAATTTGTTTTTGATTTGACTTATTTTTACACACCGTATTTGATGTTTTTTATTGAAGGATAGTGTGATTGCAATTTGAGTCTCCCCAAAATTAAAGGCAGTGCCTGTTATTTAGCCCTGCCTTTAGTAAAATCACTAAAAATTACAACGGTTTTTTTGTATTTAAGCAAAACTTGAAACGTTATATTTATCAGCAATTCGGATGCCAGTTTATTAGGTCATATGGAATCGTAAATTCAACTATGCCGGTAGAATATGGAGCAATATCATATTGTTGATAATAAATCGTTATTCCTGAGGGAGAAAGATAAAAACTGTTCTCATTAAAATTACTGATAATCAATTCTTTATAATCATCAAAATAAATGTCCTCTCTTTGCTGTATAACTTCTGCCTGCCTTGTCATTTCATCAATCAACAGGCTCCTGTAATCCGTTCCCGGCTTAAAAAAGCTGCTGAGAGGCAAAATGGTTCCGTGACATAGTTCCCAAGTGTCTGAAGACCTTATTGTACTTCCGTGTGCTCCTCCCGTAAATTCATACCTGTCAAAATATAAGCTTAAGAAACAATTTTCATTATAAGTTATGGTATATTCCATATAAGCGCTGTAGCCGTGAAACGGATAATTATTGGCCTGTGATTCGTGGTATCCTTCAATAGCCTGATTGTATAAGTATTTTGAATATCTGACAAAATCAATGATTTCCGTCTTAATTCGGTTGTTTATAAGGTTTTCCGCCCGTGGGTTATTTGTTAAACTAATCTTTGGATATTTTATTGAAAGCTCTAAAACTTCAATATTATTATAGTTAAATTTTTTTTTGTATTCATGCATGCTTATGTCAGCGTTATAGCAATATCTATTCATATACAAACCTCCTGAATTATAATATGTCAAATTTACACAGTAGTTCATATATAAATTTTTTGGTTTCAATTATCTCACTATATCTGTCATAAATTATTGAATTATTGCAATAGCAGAAAAATTCCTGTATAATTAAAGCAATTGATTATAGACACAATTTTTATAGAATGAAGGAGATATGGAAAAGGTAGTTTATTTTTTGTTGGAACAATAAGTTTAACTATGGCAAAGGCGGTACTTATGGGTGTTAAAATAATTGCAGGGAGAGCGAATACAGGTAAATCATCATATATTTATGATGAAATCAAGAATTCTGCTAAAGAAACCAAGGGAAATTTAATATTAATTGTACCTGAGCTTATGACCTATCAGGCTGAATGTGATATTATCGAAAGGTTTGATTTAGCCGGCATTATGAATGTTGAAATATTAAGCTTTAAAAGGCTTGAGGACAAGGTGCTGGAGGAAGTGGGAGGTCTGAAGGTACAGGATATAAGCATATTCGGGAAAATCATGCTCTTAAAACAAATATTTGAAGAAAATAAGGACAAACTTAGGATTTTCGGCAATTCATATAAACAAAGCGGGTTTCTTAAAGAATTTGAAGAATTAGTAGCCGAATTTAAGCAAAATTTAGTTGACAGCAATTCCCTGAAACAGGCAGCTTTGGATGTTGATGATGAACTTTTAATGCGTAAATTATCCGATATTGAATTAATTTATAGTAAATTTAACGAAAGAACTTCAAATAAATATTTTGATGAAGAAGATAAAACTGACTTATTTATATCTTTAATAAAAGAATCGGCATATATAAGAAACTCTAAAATTTGGATTGACGGCTTTGAAAGCTTTAACCGTCAAAGACTGAATTTGCTGAAAAATCTTTGCGACTGTTCAAAGCAGGTGACTGTTTCATTGAATACGGATTCTTCTTATTTGGACAGCTTAGAGGAAAATGATGACTGGGAAGCATTTAAAATTATATATGATACATATGCGGCTTTAGAAAAAACCTTAGACAGTGATATTGAAATAATATCTGTTAAGGGCAACAAATCATTAACTCCTGAAATAAAAGCAATAGAAAAAAATATGTTTTGTTTAAATACTGAAAAAATTGAAAGCGATACTGATAAAATAAATATTTATTCTTCCTTAAATCCATATACGGAAACTCAAAAAACAGCAGCTAAAATAATATCCCTGGTGCGGGACAGGGGCTACAGATGGAGAGAAATAAAGGTTGCCGTAGGGAATATGGATATTTATGAAACAAATGTTAAAAGAATATTTGCTCAATATGAAATACCTTGCTTCTTGGATGTAAAAAGAGATATTTTAAATAATCCTTTAACCAAGTATATTCTCTCTGTTCTTGATATGTTTATTTGGAGATTTAAGCATGACAATGTTTTTGAATACTTAAAGACAGGATTTTCTCCTTTGAAAATTAATCAAGTTAATTATTTGGAGAATTACGCTTTGCAGTATGGCATTGAGGGAGAAAAGTGGTTTAGGGAATTTAAACCCTTTGATGTGGATAAGAAAGACAATGACATGGAAGAATGCCGAAAGCTGTTTGCTGATGATTTTAAAGCTGAAAGAGATGAAATTAAAATCTTTAAAACTGTCAATGAATTCACAAAACTTATGTTTAGGTATCTGGAGAAACATAAGGTAAAAGAAGAAATGGAGAAGGCAGTCAAAGGATTTAATGCCTGCGGTAAATTTGAGGAAGCCAGCGAATATTCACAGTGCTGGAATTATGTGATGGACATTTTTGAACAGCTGCTATTGGTTGGGCAAGATACGGAAATTTCTTTGGAAGAGTACAGAAAAATGCTGGAAGCAGGACTCAGCGAGGTTGAAGTAAGCATAATTCCGCCGTCAATAGATAAGGTCGAAGTGGGAGCAATTGACAGAATTGCTGTTACCAAGCCAAGGGCATTATTTATATTAGGAGGAAATGACAGCAACTTAGACGCTAAAAATACGGAGAAGGGATTGCTCTTAAACGAAGAAAGAGATATTCTTCTTGAAAACAATATAAAGCTCACTAAGGGGGCGGATTATGACACTTTTAAAGAAAAACACATGCTTTACAAGGTATTTTCAAGCCCTGCGGAAATATTAACAATAAGCTATCCGTTAGGGTTGGCTACTGGTGAAAGCTTGCAGCCATCCTTATACATTGACACAATAAAGAAAATTTTCACTAACGTTAAGGAGGGCTCCGATTTAAGCGGCTCTGATGAATTGGAGTCAGTGTCAAATTACAGTGGAACATATGATTACTTTGTTGAAAACATGAGAAATTTCATAGATGGATATGATATAGATGACATTTGGAAGGATGTCTATTCTTGGTATGAAAAAGAAGACACAGTGAATTTTGATATTATAGACAGAGCTTTAAAATATAAAAATTCCATGAATTCACTAAATTCGGATATTGTTAAAAGAATATACGAAAATAATATGACTATGACGGTTTCAAAGCTTGAAAGCTATGCAGAGTGTCAGTTTAAATATTTTATGGAAAATGTATTAAGACCAAGACCAAGAATTATTCAGAAAATTGAATTTTATGATCTTGGGAACATATATCACACTGTTGTTGAAAGATTTATCAATAAAATAAATGAAGAACATAAGGATATAAGCATAATAGCAAGGGATGAAGCCGAAAAGGAAGCTGCCGCAATAACGGATGAGGTTTTAACGGAGCAGGCTGATAAGATTACGGCAATCGAAGCAAATCAAAGAAACAGGTATATGAAAGAAAAAATAAAAAGGGTCATGAAAAGAACATGCTGGACAATAGTGCGGCAATTAATGTCCGGCGGCTTCAGACCTAAGTATACTGAGCTTCAAATTGATTTAGTGGATAAAAATGATGAAAAGGCACAAAAGGGAATTTATTTATCACCTATTGAAATACCTGTAGAAACGGATAAAATAAAAGAAGTATTGAAGCTTAGAGGAAAAATAGACAGAGTTGATGTTTTTGAAAACAACGATAAATTATATATTAATATAATCGATTATAAATCATCCCCAAATGATATTGATTTGGATGATGCATCAGAAGGACTTCAGGTTCAGCTGATTGTTTATTTAAAAGCTTTAATAGACAACGGACGGGAGTTGTTCGGGAAAAAACCTAATGTAGGCGGGTTGTTTTATTATTATATAAATGACCCTGTATATAAGGACGACAACAGGGAAAAAGACCCGGAGGAAGAAATATTCAGGAGCTTAAAGCTTAAAGGCTATGTTTTAAGAGATAAAGAAGTTGTAAAGTTTATGGATAAAAATATAGGAAATACATCAAGCGTAATACCTGCGGCTCTTAAAAGCAACGGAGAATTTTATGAAAACAGAACCAAAGCTTTAACGGAAGAGTCCTTTAATAATTTAATAGAATTTGTTTATAAAAAATGTGCGGATATGACAAAGAGTATTTTAGAAGGAAATATTAATATTGATCCGTTCAAAAAATCCGACGGAACAACACCTTGCAAGTATTGTGAATACATAGGTATTTGTCAGTTTGACAAGTCCTTGGGAAATTCATTTCGTTTAATCGGCAAAATGGACAAGGATGATATTATAAAACCGGCAAAGGGAGGGGGCGGCTCAAATGGATTGGACTAAAGAACAAAAGCGTATAATTGATTTGAAAAATTATAATATATTAGTTTCTGCGGCAGCCGGCTCCGGAAAAACTGCGGTGATGGTAGAGAGGATAATCACTCTCGTAAAAAACGGTGAAAACATAGACAAGTTCTTGGTAGTGACATTTACCAAGGCTGCTGCTGCCGGAATGAAGCAGAAAATACAAAAATCATTGATTAAAGCAGTGCAAAATAAAGAAGGAAATGTTAAACATTTAAGAAAACAATTATCACTTCTGAACAGGTCTATGATTACAACGATAGACTCATTTTGCATGGATGTTGTAAAGAAAAATTTTCATTTAACCGATGTTGACCCTAATTTCAGGGTCGGTGACAAAAGCGAATTAAGCATACTTTTGCAGGATTCCGTAGATGAAGCCTTAGAAGAGGAATACAGCTCAATAAATGACAATGAAAATTTCAGAAAATTAGTTGAAGGTTTTACCGGCAACAGAGGAGACGATGAGCTAAGCGAAATAATTCAAAATGCATATAAATTCATATTAAGCTTCCCTGATCCTTTCGCATGGCTCGGTGACAGTGTTGACATGCTTAATGTAACAGGTGAAGATTTGAAAAACTCCAATTGGTTTTCGGAAATTAAAAGCCATATTATGCTTCTTTTGGATGGCGCAAAAGGTTATATAAATACAGCGGTTGAAATTTGCAGGGAGTCTGACGGTCCGTCTCTTTATTTAGATACTTTGGAAAAAGACATGGCATTGGTAGACAACCTTATAAATCTTATCAATTCCGACATGGAAAAGTTTATGAGAGCATTAAAGGCTTTCAAAGCACCAAGAGCCGATACTTTTAAGGAAGAAGAATATCCTGATGTTGATTTGGAAAAACAAATTGAAGTAAGCGGTTCTAAAAACAATAACAGTTTGAGAGCAAACTACAAAAATATTATTGCTTCTATTAAGAAGCTGTTGCCATATGATTTGGAGTATGAAAAATATGCCGATGAAATAAACGAAATGCAGGGTCCGATTGCTTCCTTAAAGACGCTGATAGAAAAAACAGACAAAAATTATAAGAAGAAAAAGAAAGAAAAGTCAATAGTTGATTTTAACGATTTAGAGCATTATGCATTAAATATATTAAGGACAAAAAATGACAAGGGAGAATATGAACCTTCGGAGGCTGCCGAATATTACAGGAAAAAGTTTAATTATATTTTTATCGATGAATATCAGGATTCAAACAGTTTGCAGGAAGCAATAATAGAGCAGATTAAAAGAGAAAACAATTTGTTTATGGTAGGCGATGTTAAGCAGAGCATATACAGGTTCAGGTTGGCAGACCCAAGCATATTCAACAACAAGTATTCTTCCTATACAATGGACGGAGAAGAATTAAGTGATGATGCTACAGATGTAGCAATTAATTTAAATAAGAATTTCAGAAGCAGGGACGAAGTTTTAACGGCAACGAATTTTGTGTTTAAAAATATAATGACTGAGGAATTAGGCGAAGTAGAGTATGATGAGAAGGCTGCTTTAAATACCGGAAGTGAGTTCTCGGTTAATACTCCTGTTGAACTGCATATTATTGATAAAAATGCTGCCTGTGACGAAGACGGCCAAGACCAAAATACCGATAACCAAGATGAAAGCAATGGAGATACAGATGTAAAAAGTCTGATAGATCTTGAGATTGAATCCATGGAAACGGCAGAATTAGAAGCTTTGTTTGCCGTCAAAAGAATCAGGGAGCTGATGAAGGAAGAAATATGCATTGCGGGAAAGACAGAAGAGGGCGAGAAGAAAACTAGAAAAACAGAATATAAAGATATTGTGATTCTTTTAAGGTCGGTTGCAGGCTGGGCAGGCATATTTGAGGAAAGGTTCAGCAAGGAAGATATTCCTTTTTACTATGATGGAGGTAAGGGATATTATGAAGCATTGGAGGTAAAGGTTGTTGTCAACTTGCTGAAATTAATTGATAACATAAGGCAGGATATACCTTTATTAAGTGTTATGCGCTCTCCCATAGGCAAATTTACAACAGAAGAACTATTGGAAATCAGACTTAAATTTACTAAGGAAAGGCATTTTATAAGCGCTCTTAACAAATATATTAAGCTTGGAAGAGATAATCAGGAGTTTTCTCAAGAGTTGGTAAATAAGTTAATTAGCTTTACCGAAAATATATTTGATTGGTCTTACAGAAGCAGATATTCCCGTTTAAATGATTTAATATGGAATATATTGATGGAAACAAAATACTATAATTTTGCCGGAGCTCTTCCGAACGGAAAAACGAGGCAGGCAAATTTAAGGATGCTAACTGACCTTGCTTATGATTTTGAAAAAACATCAATGAGAGGTTTGTTTAAATTTTTGAGATATATAGAAAAAATAGATAAAGGTTCTGATGACAGGGGACAGGCAAAAACATTGGGAGAAAATGACAATGTGGTCAGACTTATGTCTATTCATAAGTCTAAAGGTTTGGAGTTTCCGGTTGTTATTTTGTGCGGTCTTAACAAGCAGTTTAATCTGCAGGATACAAGAAACAAAATATTAATGCACAAGGATTACGGTATAGCGCCAAAATTTGTAAGTGTTGACAAAAGAACCGAAAAAGAAACCTTGGCAAGAGATGCCATAAGAATGAAAATAAAAAAAGAAAATATTTCTGAAGAAATGAGAGTTTTGTATGTTGCAATGACAAGAGCCGTAGACAGATTAATCATGGCGGGCACTGTAAGCAAATTAGAGCAGAAGGAAAGAAATTGGAGAAGAGGTCATTCCAAATATTTCGTTTACAGGGGCATTTCTTATATGGATTGGATTTGCGGCTGTTTGTTTGACAAGGTGAATTTTCAAGATTTTAATGAAATAATTGCAAAAGGCCGGTGGAAAGACTGGAATTTAAAAATGATAACACGTTCGGATTTAAGTTTAAACGTGAATGAGGAAATTAATTTGTGGGAAAGCCGTATTGCTGTGATGAATACATTTAAGACTGAAGAAAACAGCCCTCATTATGAGGAAATAGGCAGGCGCTTAAGCTTTAAATATCCATATATGACCTCGGTAAATGTACCTACAAAGCTTTCGGTAACAGAGCTTAAAAACCTTGAGGATAAAGAGTTTACGAAGTTAAGATATAAAATTCCAACATTGGTTGATGCATTTCAATACAATGAAGAAGCTGATAAATTTATACTGGACAAAAAAATTACAGGTTCGGAGATAGGAACACTGCTGCATTTTGTAATGGAGCATTTGAATTTAAAGGAAGATTTAAAGAAAGACAGCATAATAAATACTATAAAACAAATGGAGGATAAAAAATTGCTTACCGAATCGGAAGCAAAAATAGCCGTAAACACATATTCCGAAAAAATCGAAGGATTTTTTCAAAGTAACATAGGAAAAAGAATCATCAATTCTCCGGAGGTTTACAGAGAAGCGCCTTTTGTATTCAGAAAGAAGGCTGCGGAAGTGCTGAACAGTTTAAACGATTATGATTTAATACTTGTTCAGGGTATAATCGACTGTTACTTTATTGAGAACAATGAAGCTGTGATTGTAGATTACAAAACCGACAAGATTGACGAAACAAAAGACATAACTCCTCAAATCAACAAGCTGGAAAGAGAATACAATGACCAGATTGCGTTGTACAAAGAAGCAGTAGAAAAAATTACCGGTAAAAAAGTCAAAGAATGCTATTTATACCTATTTTCAATCGGCAAAGAAGTCTTAGCTGAGTAAGACAGGTCATGATAAAAGTTTATTTATTTTTAAGAATTAGATGGTATATTAATCGTAACATAACCTAATAATGAAACAAAATGTGTATTGAATTATTGAATTAACTTTATAACAAAAGAATAGGAAGTATATTTATGGCAGATATTTTAATATTAACAGCTTCTTTTGGCATGGGGCATAAAAGTGTTTCCAATGCTTTAAAGGAGCAAATAGAACATATAGATGAGAATGCTGAAATTGTCATAGCAGACATTTTGGAAATAGTTAATCCCAAGGTTAAAGATTTCAGTTCAAAAATGTATTATAAGCTTACAGAAAATTATCCATTAATATATAATACAATATACGAAATTAAAGGAAATAATAAAAATAATATAATAGATGCTGCTTTTTGCAATTTATATTATAAAAAATTTTATGAATATATATTAACAGAGAATCCTCATGCTATTATAAGCACATTTCCTTTGTGTTCGTGCATGGTATCAAAGATTAAAGAGGAATATAATGCAGATATTAATTTAATTACTGTTATAACTGATGTTGTGGATAGCTGGGAATGGATATATGATGAAACTAATATATATTTAGTTCCTACTATTGAAATTAAAAACAAATTAATTGATAAAGGTATAAATGAAGATATTATAATAGTATCAGGCATACCGGTTAAAAAGGAATTCTTAGATAATGAAGAAGCTCCTATTACAAAAGAAAGAAATACAATTTTAATTGTATTAAGCGGAATTGATTCGATTCCTGAAAATTTACTTTATGAGTTAAATAATAACAGCAATTTTAAAATAAAAATAGTGGCAGGCAGAAATAAAAAGCTTTATGAAGAATTATCAAACTGCAAGTTCTCTAATATATTAATATACGGTTATGTTGATAATTTAAATCAACTGATGGATGAATCGGTATTTATAGTGACAAAGCCGGGTGGTGTAACTTTGTTTGAAGCAATAAATAAGGAGCTGCCCTTAATAGTATTAAACTCAAATATAGGTCAGGAAAAAGGAAATATTGAATTCATAAGGCAGAAAAAAATTGGAATTGTGATTGATAACTTGAAAAATCTTCAAAATGTTTTGAATTATTATATAAGTAATCACAGTATAATAAATTATTATTACACAAATATAAGGAATGTAAAAAATACGATTGATTACAAGAAGTTTATTGATTCAATATTCCCTGAGGTAATATAATGAAAAATAAAAGCAAAGTTTTTGGCTTGATATTTATTATAATATCGGCGATAATCATGTTTTTAATTTTATTTAAAAATAATGATTTGGTTAATTTATTTAAAATAATAAAAATTATCAATGTAAAATTTATAATATCGGCAATCCTATTTATTTTTATCTTTTGGCTTCTTGAAGCTTTTATGATATATTCTTTGATTATAAAATTTACAAATAATAAAAGGAGTATTAAAAATTTCTGGCTTGCAGTTAAGGTAACAATGATTGGTCAGTATTACAGCAACATTACTCCTCTTGCCACCGGGGGGCAGCCTGTTCAATTATTGGTTTTAAAGGATGATGATATTTCTTTAAGCAATGGTACAGCTATTTTAATAAGCAAGTTTCTTTTGTTTCAGATTGGCGTGACTATTTATTCATGTATTCTTGCACTTTATAAGGTGAATATTTTAGCCAATACTTACAATGGTGCTTCTGCTTTTATAATTATGGGATTGACATTAAACATGATAATGTTAACTTTTATTATTTTAATTGCTTTTAATCAGCAAATTTTGCTTAAATTTTGTAAAAAACTATTTGGCTTGTTGTATAAGCTCAAAATTATTAAAGATGCTGAAACAATAATGGATAAAACTGAAAGATTCATATCGGAATACAAAGAAAGTATCGGCAAATTAAACGAGGACTATTGGTTTACGATAAAAATGTTCGCAATAACCTTTGTACAGTTGACGGTGTTTTTCAGCACAACATTTTTCGTTTATAAATCGCTTAATTTAAGCGGTTCTAAATTCTTGGATATAGTATGCCTGCAGGCTTTTTTGTATATGGCAGTTTCGTTCATACCAACTCCCGGCACGGCAGGTGCCAGTGAAGTTGGCTTTATGCTGTTGTTAAGTCCATTATTTCCAACAAATATAATTTCAACGGCATTACTGCTATGGAGGGGAATAAGTTATTATTTCAGCTTAATTTTCAGCGGCATTTTTTCTTTTTTAGTAACCGCAGTCGGCAAGAAAAAAATATTTATAAACTAAAGCAATTACGTCATGCATATTTAGTTAAATTATACAGAAACTTATTATATCTTATTGACTGATTATGAAAGTTAATAAAATTTTATTTAAAAGTAGGTATAATTTATGAGAGAAGTAGTTATAGTCAGCGCATGCCGTACGCCGATAGGGTCTTTTGGCGGAACTTTGAAAGATACTCCTGTTGTAGAATTGGGAAGGATAGTTATTGAGGAAGTAATAAAACGTGCCGGTGCAAACCCTGACATTGTAGATGAAGTTATATGCGGCTGTGTGCTTCAAACTGCTCAAGGGCAGAATGTTACCAGGCAGGCTTTATTAAAGGCTAAATTGCCTGTAACCGTACCGGGTATGACAATTAATAAGGTTTGCGGCTCAGGCTTAAGGGTTGTAGGTTTAGCCGCTCAAATTATTAAAGCCGGAGATGCCGATTGTATTGTGGCAGGAGGTATGGAAAGCATGAGCAATGCACCATATGCTCTTACTAAAGCCCGTTACGGATATCGAATGGGTAACGGGGTATTGGTTGATACAATGGTAAATGACGGTCTTTGTGAAGTATCCGAAAATATTCATATGGGAATTACAGCGGAAAATATAAATGAGCAGTATAAAATTACAAGGGAAGAACAAGATGAATTTGCTTTGCAAAGTCAGGAGCGGGCTGCGGCAGCAATAGCGGCAGGTAAATTTAATGATGAAATAATCTCCGTAACAGTTAAAAACAGAAAAGGAGATATTGTATTTGATACCGACGAATTTCCTCGTCAAACTACTCGTGAGCTTATAGCAAAAATGAAACCTGCCTTCAAAAAGGAAGGAATGGTTACTGCGGGAAATGCATCAGGCATTAACGACGGCGCTTCTGCTGTGCTGGTTATGTCTAAAGGTAAGGCTGACGAACTTGGATTAAAGCCGATGGCTAAAATCATCAGCTATGCTTCTACCGGAGTGGAACCTCGAATAATGGGTATAGGACCTGTTTCTTCTACGCAAATTGCATTATCAAAAGCTAATCTTAAGGTTTCCGATCTTGACCTGATAGAAGCAAATGAAGCGTTTGCAGCTCAATCTATTGCCGTAGCACGTGATATGGGATGGGTTGATATGGAAAGGGTCAATGTTAACGGAGGTGCAATAGCATTAGGTCATCCTATCGGCGCATCCGGAAACAGAATTTTAGTCAGTTTATTATATGAAATGAAAAAACGCGGTTCAAAATATGGTTTAGCTACACTTTGCATAGGCGGCGGAATGGGCACTTCAATGATTGTAGAAAATATGCGGAAATAAACCTGCCCAACACAGAATCAAAAATTGCCGATCCTAAAACTTCTTATTGCTATAAGAGCCTGTTGTCATAACAAGCTCTTATTTTTTGTCTCCGGTGTCCGCAATATTTGCAACAGTTGTAATTGACGAATTTACTATTTTGTGCTAAACTGATTTCATAAAGAGGGTACAATGGAGGTAGTAATGGAGCATCTTGAAATGATGAAATATGTTGACCACACCTTGTTAAAGGCTTTTGCGACCTGGGAAGAAATACGTGTTTTGTGTGATGAAGCAATCAAGTATAAGACGGCATCGGTTTGTATTCCTCCCAATTATATCAAAAGGATTTATGATACATACGGGGATAAATTAAATATTTGCACGGTAGTTGGTTTTCCTTTGGGGTATTCTACTGCGGAAACAAAGCTTGCCGAATGTATACAAGCCCTTAAAGATGGTGCAGATGAAATTGACATGGTAATTAATATAACTGATGTTAAAAACAAAGAATTTAAAAAGGTAGAGGAAGAAATCCGCACAATTAAAGAAACCGTTGGGGAACATATTTTAAAAGTTATAGTTGAAACATGTTATTTGACGGAAGAAGAAAAAATTGAAATGTGCCATGCAGTAACCAATGGCGGCGCTGATTATATCAAGACATCCACAGGCTTCGGTACCGGCGGTGCAACTATGGAAGATGTGATATTATTTAAGAAACATATTGGAAAAGATGTTAAAATTAAAGCTTCCGGGGGTATAAAAACTTTAAAGGATATGGAAGCTTTTATTGACGCAGGTTGTTCCAGATTAGGAACTAGTTCTGCCGTTAAATTGATAAATAACGCTTAAAGCGTTTATTTATATAATATTTTATAAATTTAATAAAATGGAGGAATATCATGAAATTATGGAGAAAGTTGGCCATTGTTGCACTAGTTTTACTTATGATTTTTGCTTTTACGGCATGTGCTGACAATGAACCGGAATCGCCGGCAGAAACACCGGAAGAAACACCGGATGAGACTCCGGAAGAAACACCGCAAACACCAGAAGAGAATACATTTGAATTAGCGTTAATCACTGACGTTGGAACAATCGATGACAAATCTTTTAACCAAGGTGCTTGGGAAGGCGTAGAAGCTTACGCTAAGGATAACAATATTACATACAAATATTATCAGCCTGCTGAACAATCAGACACTGCTTATGTTAACTCAATAGCTTTAGCAGTTAAAGCAGGAGCAAAGGTTATTGTTTGTCCCGGATTTTTGTTTGAAATTCCGATTCATACAGTGCAAACACAATATCCTGATGTAAAATTTGTAATCCTTGACGGAGCACCTCATGCAGGTGACTATAATATTGAAATAGCCGACAATACATATTCTATATTCTATGCTGAAGAAGAAGCCGGTTTCTTAGCGGGATACAGTATAGTAAAAGAAGGTTATAACAAGTTAGGATTTATGGGCGGTATGGCTGTACCTGCAGTTGTTCGTTTCGGATACGGTTTTGTTCAGGGCGCCGAATATGCAGCTCATGAGTTAGGCTTAGCCGAAGAAGTTCAAATTAAATACACATATGTAGGAAACTTTGATGCTTCTCCTGAAAACCAAGCAAAAGCTTCTTCATGGTACAATGAAGGAACAGAGGTTATATTTGCGTGCGGCGGTGCTGTAGGTAACTCAGTTATGAAAGCGGCAGAAGCAGCAGGAACTAAAGTAATCGGTGTTGACGTTGACCAATCGGCAGAATCTGAAACAGTTATTACTTCTTCAATGAAGAACCTTTCAAAATCAGTATATGATGCTTTGACAGCATACTATGCAGGAAGCTTCCCCGGCGGAACTTCAGTATCATTGGATGCAACCGTTGAAGGCGTACAATTGCCGATGGAAACTTCAAAATTCGAAAAATTCACACAGGCTGATTACGATGCTATATACGAAAAAATAGTAGCTAAAGAAATAGAAATATTGAATGATGCAGCTGTTGTTGAACAAGCTCAGGTCGGAGATCCGGAAAAACCTGCAGAAGATATAACTGCAGTAGATATTCCGGTAAGCAAAGTAAAAGTTGAAGTTATAAAATAATTAGTATCATTACAAGGTTGCTTTCAGGGCTTTAGCCTTTTAAGCAACCATATATTGGGGACATTCCTTCAGACTGAACATCTAAAATATCTTTCGGAAGGTGTGTCCCCGTTCATATAATTAATTGATAGGTGGTGCCTATATGGAGTACGTAATCGAAATGAACAATATTACCAAAATATTCGGTAATTT
>DCDU01000234.1 GCA_002316585.1 Firmicutes bacterium UBA1047
AGATGCAGCTCCACCCGTTTTTCTTTTGCGGTATCCATTTGTTTTATTTCTTCTTGTATCAGCTGCATGTCGGCTATTTTAACAAGCAATTGCTTTTCATATTCATCATATTCGGCATTGCCGACTATTTGCATATATTTTCCGCTTTCGATTCCTTCATCGATAAAGTCCTTTGGACAAAAGTATTTGCACGTTATTGAGTCGGTTAAATCCGTAAGATTTATGAGCATAAGGATTG
Organism: Firmicutes bacterium UBA1047; assembly: GCA_002316585.1. Classification (GTDB taxonomy): domain Bacteria; phylum Bacillota; class Clostridia; order Tissierellales; family Sedimentibacteraceae; genus Sedimentibacter. Next base: position 239 of record DCDU01000234.1, read on the forward strand.
TCCCTGTTTTCAGCTCTCTCTTGTCAACACTTATAACCCTCCCTTTAATATTAACCATTCCCGAATCATTTGTTATTTCGGAAATTGTTGATAAGGGAATGCTGTCTATATCAATCTTTTTTCTTGACCGTCTCTTAAATCCATTGTTATTCTCAAATTTGGCTGCCGGTTTTTTTTCTGATGCAGTATTGTTCTTAATTATTTCCAAGCTCTTTTTTAATTCCTCGTTAAAAATATTTTCAGCCGTAACAGCAGCCTCGTCCTCTGCTTCCTCATATAATACTTCTATATTGTAGGATAAATTGTATTCATCCATAATTTTTATAATTTTTCTTTCTATGTTATTGTCATTAAGCTCGTTAATAAGCAAGTTGTTGTTTACAATTAAATAAAAACAGTCATTCTTAAATTCAATTTTTATATTTTCTTTTGCTTTAGAAAGAATATTTGAGCCCTTTGCAATAATATAAATTATGTTATTTTTAATTTTTTCAATCATTTCGTGTTCATTAACATTTTTGCTTAATCTGTATTCTATATTTAATTTTATATTTACAGCATTGCTATAATGTTTTTTTATTTTGTTTTCAGCATTTTCTATATGAAAAAAATCAATAATTTCCCGGCTTAACCCGTGAAATATAACAGTATTTTTATTTTTTACAACTTCGACTTTTTCAATTTTAATATTCTCAAGACCATTAAATTCGGCAAATATATTATTAAAAAGCATATCCGTCTCCCTTTACATTCTGATAATCAGTATAACAAAATAAAAAATGAAATTCAATAATTAGGACAAAATATAATAAACAATTTAGAACGATGACGTTTCGTATGCTTACGATTAGTAATAATTTCGTAAAATAGCATGAAATCGCTTTACTAATTTCGTTTTAAGTGATAATATATATAATCATATTTTTGTATTCCGATTTCTTACATTACGTTATCAGCTCTGAATATTATTCTTTAGGTAAAATCATAAATTACTGTCAAAAAAATTACTCTAAGCTTACCAGATTACTTTATAATTTTTAGATTCTATTGTTGTATTGAGACAGCTTTCGGTTTAGCAAAATCAATATAAAGGAGATGAATATATGGATTGGAAAAAAGAATTATTGAACAATTTAACTACTGCAGAGGAAATCAAAGAAGCATTAGATATAGATTTATCTGATGATGAAATGACTAAGCTAAGGCAGATTATCGAAAGATACCCCATGTCTGTACCGAAATATTATTTGTCCTTGATTAATAAAGAAGATCCCAATGACCCCATCAAAAAATTATGCATACCATCAATTAGAGAAACTGATATGAGCGGAAGCTTTGATACAAGCGGTGAAGCTGATAATACCGTAGTTGTAGGACTGCAGCATAAATACAGTCAGACCGGAATGCTCCTGTCTACCAGCAACTGTGCTATGTATTGCAGGCATTGTTTCAGAAAAAGACTTGTTGGGCAGAATGATGAAGAAGTTAATAAGCATTTTGGGGACATAATAAACTATATCAATGAACATGAAGAAATAACAAATGTTTTAATTTCCGGCGGAGATGCTTTTTTAAACAGCAACGAAAAAATTGAAAACTATTTAAAAGAATTATCTGCAATAGAGCATTTAGTATATATACGTTTCGGAACAAGAACTCCCGTCGTATTCCCTGTAAGAATATACGGTGATGAAGAGTTGTTGAATATTTTAGAGCGCTACAATAAAATCAAACAAATATATGTCGTTACACATTATAATCACCCCAATGAAATAACAAAAGAATCCGCAAAAGCAATAAGAGAATTAAGAAACAGAGGAATTGCCGTAAGAAACCAGACTGTTTTATTAAAAGGCATAAACGACAATGCAGATACTCTGAAAAAGTTAATGAAAAACTTGGTCGGAATAGGTGTGATACCTTACTATATATTTCAATGCAGACCTGTTTCAGGCGTAAAAAATCAATTCCAGGTTCCTATCAAACGCGCATGCGAAATAATTGAAGAAGCAAAAAAGAATTTAAGCGGCATACCTAAAAGCTTTAAATATGCCATGAGTCACCATACCGGCAAAATTGAAATATTAGGCAGCATGAATGAAGGGAAATATCTTTTCAAATATCATCAGATAAAAAACGAAAAGGATGCGGGAAGAATATTCGAATTGGAATTGGACGATAATCAGGCATGGCTTCCTGATGAAATTTAATTGAATTGTCATCCTGATTTCAGACTGCTGTCTGGATGATATAAGCAAAAACGGACTAAGCTCCGTTTTTTTTATTATAAATTATAATAATTATAATTATTTGTAATAATATCTTCTGTAATAATATATATTAATAATACAAAGGAGGTATTTTAATCGAAAATTTATATGAACTGAATATTTTATCAATAACATTGCGTGTTGTGCTTTCAATGATTTGCGGAGGTATTATCGGTCTTGAAAGAAGCAGAAAAAACAGACCTGCCGGTTTCAGAACTTACATGATAGTTTGCTTGAGTTCGGCATTGGTAATGATGACAAATCAATATATTTACATTAATTTCGGCGGCAGCGATCCTGCAAGGCTTGGAGCTCAGGTAATCAGCGGCATTGGCTTTTTAGGTGCCGGCACAATAATCGTAACAAGCAGAAGCCAGGTAAAAGGTCTTACTTCCGCTGCGGGATTATGGGCAGCCGCATGTTTGGGTGTTGCAATCGGTATTGGATTTTATTCAGGTGCTCTTATAGTAGCTCTGATTGTATTTATTATAATAACTTTTTTGAAAAAAATTGATTATTTACTTACGTCCACCAACAAAATTATTTATATTTACACATCCTTTAAATCTATAGAGCAATTGGATAAATTCATTATTTACTGCAATTTATGCGGTTTCAAAGTATGGGATATTGAAATAACAAAGGATACCAAACAAAACGATGTGTCGGTTATTGCAATAATTACTTTGGAAGCCAAAGAGCGAATAAATCATGTTGAAGTTATACAGAAGCTGAATTCTTTTGAAGAGCTTATACACATAGAAGAACTATAATAAAATACCCCTTTCCCGGGGTATTTTAGCATAAATTTAAAATTAACATATCATGTCAATGAAATACAATCATTTTCAGAGTGTATTTATATATATTATATAAGGTCTTCTTCTTCAGCTTCAGATTTATCTTCATCCTCTTCTTCTGAATCCGCAACTGCTCTCTTAGTTTCAACAATTGAAATTACAATTTGTTCAGGATCGGCTTCGGGAACAATTCCTTCAGGAAAATTAATATCTTTTAAATAAACATTTTCTACTTTGTCAATATTGGAAACATCAATAGTTATATCATCAGGAATATCCTGAGGAAACCCTTTCACGGCAATCACATCAAGCTGTCTTAAAGGCATCAGCTTTTTAAATTCCAAAGTATCTGCTCCTTTAAGAATAATTGTTAAATCAGCACGAATTTCTTCATTTAATGATACTTGTTGAAAATCAACATGCAGCATATCACCTTTTACAGGTGAAGTCTGAATATCTTTGACCATTCCTGTAACAGTATCATCATTCATTGTTAATTTAAATAAAGCATTTCTGCCGTATTGAGACAGACCTTTTCTTAAATCATCTGCTTTAACGGATACTGAAACCGATTCCTTTCCCCTGCCGGATATACTTCCGGGCAAGTAACCTTCTTTTCGCAGCTTTTTGCTTGTTCTGCTATTTGGTTTTTCTCTTTTTTCAACTTTTAAAATTCCTATTTCTGACATTGTATTCCTCCTTATATTTTATGCTATTGTTTTTGACTAACACCTCCAAGGTTAAAATAGCAATTTATAATAAAAAGTTGAACCGTAATTCAACTTTTTTTACACATTAATTATACTACATATGGAAATAAAGTCAATCCTCAGGGGCGTTTATCTATTTCTTCTATCTCTTCCAATAATCTTTGCACTATATCTTCTTCCTTAACCTTACAGATTATTTCGCCTTTTTTAAATAATAATGCTTCTCCTGCCCCTCCTGCAATTCCTATATCCGCTTGTCTTGCTTCACCGGGACCGTTAACCGCACAGCCCATTATCGCAACCGTGATGGGCTTATTAACATCCTTCAGACCTTCCTGAATTTTCTTGGAAAGCTCAATAAGCTGTATTTTCGTTCTCCCGCAGGTCGGACATGTTATATAGTTAATTCCAAAGTTTCGCAGATTAAGACTTTTTAAGATTTCTTTGGCTACCTTAACTTCCTCCCTTGGATCATCTGTCAAAGAAATTCTTAAAGTATCGCCTATCCCGTCGGCTAAAAGGCTTCCAACGCCGATTGCGGAACGAATACTTCCTTCAAACAGTGTTCCCGCATGAGTAATTCCAAGATGAAGAGGATAATTGACCTTTGCAGCCATACTTTTATAAGCATCAATTGTCATTTTAATGTCGGTTCCCTTCATTGAAATAACAATATTGCCATAATCAAGGTCCTCTAAAATTCTCACATGCTCTAAAGCGGATTCCACCATTCCTTCCGAGGTTGGAGCTCCGTTGTATTTTTTTAATATTTCCTTATGTATACTTCCGGCATTAACTCCTATTCTAATAGGAATATTCCTTGGTTTTGCTTGTTCCACAACTTTTTTTACCCTGTCCCTGCTGCCTATGTTACCTGGATTAATCCTTAATTTATCAATACCGCTCTCAATACTTTTTAATGCTAATCTATAATCAAAATGAATATCTGCGACAATGGGTATATGTATTTGTTTTTTAATTTCTTTTATTGCTTCCGCATCTTCATTATCGGCAACGGCAACTCTTATAATTTCGCAGCCTGCGTCTTCTAATTGCAATATTTGATTAACGGTTGATTTCACATCCTTTGTAAAAGTGTTTGTCATGGACTGTACCGTTATGTCAGCACCGTCTCCTATTTGTAAATTTCCAACCATAACTTTTGAGCTTTTTCTTCTGATTATTTTATCCATAATTGCTCCTTTTATTAAATTAAGGATTTGTGCCGTACACAAATCCTTCCAAGTATGGGAACATTCCTCTAAAGAGTTATCCTGTATAGAGTCACCTTCCTTTAGAGGTGTGTCCCCATACCTTTAAATTCTAAGTACTCTCAATAAATCCTTATAGGTGATAAATAGCATAAAGCCTATTAGAAATATAAATCCTACAAAGTGGATATATCCTTCCTTTTCAACGGGAACAGCCTTTCCTCTTATTCCCTCTAAAGCTAAAAATATCAGCTTACTTCCATCCAATGCAGGAATGGGCAATAAGTTCATAAAGCCGAGGTTGATGCTAATGAATGCCGCAAGACTCAGAAGTGAAAGTATTCCGTCTTCCGCAGCTTCACCGACCATTGAAATTACCATTACAGGTCCCCCCAAGGCATCACTTCCTAATTTACCTGTTATTAGCTGACTTATTGTTACAAACATAAGTTCAATATAGTACACGGTTTTATACATTGATGAAGAAATTGCAGTCATAAATGATTTTTCAAGCTGTGTATTAAACCTTACAGATATTTGCTCCTGAAGCTCAATATTATAATCAAGGATTTCTCCCTTCCTGTCTACAGTAACCTTCACTGTTTCCTTCGACAGGTCAACCTGATTTGTCAGCTCATCCCAGGTATTTACAGGAACGTCGTTTATTTTAATAACTTTATCACCATCCAATATGCCTGCCTTATATGCAGGTGATGTCATATCCGAAGGAGATACTATAGTAGTTGTTTCTCCGTTAATAACAGTTGAAGTGACCCCAATTATTTTTCTGTAGTTTTTGTTTATTTCTGTTTCTTTGACTTGCCCGTTTCTTTCATATTCAATTGAATATGACCTTTTTTCAGGTGATATTATTTCATAAAAAATATCTTCCCATATATATGCTCTGTCGCCGTTAATGGAAATAATTTTATCTCCAGCTCGTAAACCTGATTTATATTCATTGGAGTTTTCATCTATGTAATCAACATGATTGCCGTAAACTCCAAAGGAAAATGCTATTATAAGAAATAAAACCAGAGCTAATACAAAGTTCATTATGGGACCTGCCGCAATAACCTTTGCTCTTTGCCATATGGTCTTTGTTCCGTAGCTTGTAGGCGTTTTTGAAGCCTCCTCTTCACCCTCCATCTGTACAAAACCTCCGATGGGTATGGCTCTTATGGAATAAATCGTTCCTTTTCTTTCTTTCTTAAATATGGTCGGTCCCATTCCTATGGCAAATTCATAAACTTTTATGCCTACACTTTTTGCAGCTTTATAATGCCCAAATTCGTGAACAAGGACAATAGCAGAAAAAACAATAATTGATGCTATTATTGTCAACAAATATTTTACCTCCGTTTATAGAAAAATCGAAATAAAATAGTACACGGCAGGAGCAACAAATAAAACACTGTCAAATCTGTCCATTATGCCCCCATGCCCGGGCAGTAAATATCCAAAATCTTTTATTCCAAATTCTCTTTTAATTTTAGATGCT
>DCDU01000179.1:0-3393 GCA_002316585.1 Firmicutes bacterium UBA1047
CCAACAACTATTTTACACTAAGGAGAATTTGTCCTTTTCTTGCTCTCCCTCATTTTTTTGACTTTTATTTTCATGTTATTTTGCGATGAAAAATCGGATGCTATTTAATAATTATCATCAATGCATAAAATACATAATGATATTAAAATTCATCATCATGTACTTTAAAAAATTCACGATATATACATACATTCTCTAATTCTGTCCATTGTTTTATGTCCGCGGGGTTTTCATCAAGATCATAAATTTTCGCTCCTTTCATAGCAAGCAAAAATGGAGAATGAGTTGATATAATAAACTGACATCCGAAGAAACGTACAGAGTCCTCAATAAAATTCTTTAATTCCATCTGACGTTTTGGAGAAAGACTGTTTTCAGGCTCATCTAATATATATAATCCATTTTCCCCGATCTTTTCAGTGAAATATCTGAATGCATTTTCTCCGTTCGAATACTCTCTTGCATTGTCTATCAATTCACTTCTCACAAACTTTGACTGTGTCTTACTTCGGGCATTATTTACTGTTTTTAATTTATCGTAATCCGCTATTGATTTTAATTGAAATTGAGAATACTTAGCATCCAAATACTTTCTAAAAGTATCTTCCCTTTTTTGGTCAATCCCTTCGTTTAAGTTTCGTATATTCAACATATAGTCAAACACATCATCACTTGTTATAATTCTGCTGTTTTCAGGGATGTTGTTCAAAATATGCATTTCACACATATTTATATAGTCGGGATAAAAATTTGATTTATTAAAAATTGAATCACGATTGATTTTTGTTTTTTCTGCTATTATATTAAGTGCTGTTGATTTGCCCGAACCATTTCCTCCATATAAAATAGTAACAGGTTCAAAATCAATTCTATTAAGACCGCGTGCTGATAATACTTTAAATGGATAAAACGAGTCATAGCACGTTCTTTCAATCCCCCATATAAAGTCAATTTCACTATCCTCACTTGGAAATGTAAAAGAAGTTAAGTAAATCATGAAATGCCCTCCTTCTACCGTTCTCCTATTGTCCCATAATTTACTTTTAATAAAAACAATCCTTCAGGCTTTGCTGTCTGACCAAGGACTGTCCTGTCCTTGTCAGTAAGTGCCTTTTCAATGCAGGAAATATCTTTTAAGCCTTTTCCTATGTCAATTAATGTTCCTGCAATTATTCGTACCATGTTGTACAAAAATCCATTGCCGTTAATGTATATTTTAATTAAATTTCCCTTTTTCAAAAGCTTTGCGTCATAGACTGTTCTTTCGGTTGTTTTTGACTGGGAGCCGGAAGCCATAAATCCTTTAAAATCATGAGTTCCCACTATCAATTTAAGTGCTTCTTCCATTTTATCAATATACAAGCTTTGCGGAACAAAACATGAATATCTTGAATAAAAAGGATTGGCAACGGAATCATTATAAATTTGGTACATGTATGTTTTGTCAAGGGCATCAAACCTTGAATTAAAGTCCGGTGAAACATCAACAGAGTCCAAAATTCTTATATCTGGGGGCAAATTAGCATTGAGAGCTATTTTGATTTTTTCCTCGGGTATTTTTGTGTCAGCTTTGAAATTTGCCACCTGCCCATAGGCATGAACTCCGCTGTCAGTCCTTCCTGAGCCTGTTAATGCGATTTTTTGCTTCATTACGGTGCTTATGGCATTTTCAATTGTTTCTTGAACTGTAGCCTTGTTTAATTGTGTTTGCCAGCCACTATAGGCAGTACCTTCATAAGCAATGACCAACTTAATATTTCTTACCATATTTTAAATAGTATTATAGCTGCAAAATAAACTGCAAATATACCTGCTGCAGCATAATCAACCCTTGTAATTTTCATTTGTCTCATTCTCGTTCTGTTTTCTCCGCCACGATAGCATCTTGCTTCCATAGCCATTGCCAATTCATCGGCACGTCTGAATGCGCTTATGAAAAGGGGAACCAAAAGGGGAACCAAATTTTTTGCCCTTCTCATAATATTGCCGCTTTCAAAATCGGCACCTCTTGATTTCTGAGCTTTCATTATTTTTTCCGTTTCCTCCATCAGAGTGGGAATAAAACGAAGAGCAATTGTCATCATCATTGCTAATTCATGGGCAGGAAGACCGAATCTTTTGAATGGTTTTAGGAGACTTTCAATGCCGTCCGTCAATATAATAGGCGAAGTTGTCAATGTCAGAAGTGAGGTTCCCATTATAAGAAGGGTAAGCCTTATTGCCATAAATCCCGCCTGCCTAAGTCCTTCTTCGGTAATTTTAATGAAGCCGAATAATGTATAAATAACTCGTCCCGGTGTCATCAAAAGATTAATAATAAAAGTAATCATTATTATAAGCAATATAGGCCTCAAGCCTTTGATAACAAATTTAACAGGTACCTTTGAAAGTGTTATTGTTACAGTCAAAAATGCCGCAACAATTAAATAACCCCAAAAACTTTCAATCAAAAATAATGATATTATAAAAATAAAAGTAATAATTATTTTAAGCCTAGGGTCAAGGTCGTGTACGGGAGATTCGACGGGATAATGCTGCCCTATAGTTAAATTCTTAAACATGTCTTCTCCTCACTTCCTTTAATATCTCTGCTTTAGCTTCTTCAACCGTAAGTATGTCAGGCTTAATATTAAATCCTCGTTTCCTGAGTTCCTTAACAATGGAAGCTATTTGCGGAATTCCAAGACCAATCTTTTCCAATTCTTCAGCTTGAGAATATATTTCTTTGGGAGTTCCCTGCATATGTACTTTACCCTTGGATAATACAATAACTCTGTCTACTAATTTTGCAATATCCTCCATACTGTGAGATACCAATACAACAGTAACCTTTGATTTTTCATGCAATTTTTTTATTTGCTCGAATATTTCATTCCTCCCCGCAGGGTCCAAACCTGCGGTAGGCTCATCCAAAATAAGATAATCAGGTTTCATTGCAAGCACACCTGCAATTGCAACTCTTCTTTTTTGTCCTCCGGATAAATCAAATGGTGATGCATCTTTTATTTTATCATAGTTAAAGCCTACAGACTCCAATGCTTTCTTAACTCTGAAATCAACTTCTTTCTTTGCAAGGTCTAAATTCATAGGTCCGAAAGCTACATCCTTTTCAACGGTTTCTTCAAAGAGCTGATATTCCGGATATTGGAATACTAAACCTACCCTTTGACGTATTAATTTCAGTTTTTTCTTATCTTCCCCAACAGCTGTTCCGTCGACTTCTATTTTTCCTTCCGTGGGAAACTCAAGACCGTTGAACAACTGAATCAATGTAGACTTGCCGGAACCGGTGTGTCCGATTATTCCCACGAATTCACCCTGGTTGATCGTAATATTGACATCTTCCAATGCCAAGGTCCTGAAAGGAGTGCCTTCACTGTATACATATTTAAT
>DCDU01000179.1:3577-7726 GCA_002316585.1 Firmicutes bacterium UBA1047
TTATTGACATAATATGTCCACCAATTCCTTTACATCAATTATATCAGGAGGCAGATTTATTCCATCCTTAATAAGCTCTTGTGCTAATTCTGTCACCTGAGGAACATCCAAACCGTATTTTTTAATTTCATCAATATTTCTGAAAACCTCTTTAGGTGTTCCGTCCAATTTAATATTTCCTTTATCCATGATAACCACCCTATCTGCTTGGACAGCCTCATCCATATAGTGTGTGATAAGAAGTATGGTCTTGCCTCTATCATTTAGCTTTTTTAATGTTTCCATTACTTCTCTTCTGCCTGAAGGGTCTAACATTGCAGTCGGTTCATCTAAAATTATGCAATCCGAATTTAAAGCCAATATGCCTGCAATTGCAATTCTTTGCTTCTGCCCGCCGGATAAAAGGTGAGGTGGTCTTTTTCTATATTCGTACATACCCACAGCATTCAAAGCATCATCGACTCTTTTTCTTATTTCCGAAGGTTCAACTCCCTGGTTTTCAGGACCAAAAGCTATGTCTTCCTCAACAATTGTTGCGACTAACTGATTGTCAGGGTTTTGAAATACCATCCCTGCTGTCTGTCTTATATCCCAAAGCTTAGAATCATCCGAGGTGTCCATTCCTTTTACATAAATCTTACCTTCTGTTGGAAGCAAAATTGAATTTATTAATTTAGCTAAAGTTGATTTCCCTGAGCCGTTGTGACCGATAATTGCGGTGAATTCCCCATCCTTTATATTGAGTGAAACCCCATCCACGGCATATCCGGCTTTGTCATATTTAAATTTTACATTATCAATTCTAATTATATATTCGTCCATAATACACCTGTTATTTCTATTTTCTGCGGTTTTAAGCCGCATTAAAATAATATCATCATTCACATTATTTTACAACAGTTTTGTTAAAAACAAAATGGGCGGTACTTTTTGATTAATAAAGATTATCAATCAAAAAGTACCGTCCTCATTACTTATAACCCCTAGCACTTATTAAATTTACTTCACTACACACCAACACTAAAACTACTGTTTCAGTAAGCTTACCGACTCAAGAGACATTGCCATTGCCGCTGTTATATATACACAACCGGCAGCTTCTATGAAGTACAAACAAACAGCTGATACGGATAACAGTATTACAATTATCCTGCTGATTTTTTTATACTTTACACGTTGTTTTTTACTTAAAGGTTTATTTTCAGATTCAGCAGGAGCTAAAATAAATACCATTATTACAGAAAACATAATTCCTAAAGTTAATATTACTTCCCCGTATTCTGTAAGATATGTGGTACTTAAAGCTGATATTGCAAATAAACACAACGATAAAGCCATACACTCAATATGAGTCTTAGCATGATACCCTCCGGCATAACTCCTAAGCCCTGAAAAGAATACAATAAATATTATGAGTTCAGCCTGCTTTTTTAAAATATAAGCCGTAAAAGAAAGAATGATTAAATTAATAAACAAGGATATGAGTACTTCAATGCTATATGCATATATCTCCTTTTCATTATCTGAAGAATTAAGCCTAAGCTTAATTTCTTCAGACAATAATGCTGAAATTTTATTTATCATCTTCCAGCAGGCATTGCGGTACTCTTGGCTGGTTAACCAAGACTAAGCATGTTGTCCCCACGGTTGTCTGAGCTGTTGCTACCAATAGCATTGCAATACATGATAAAAAGGATATCGTTTTTTTCATTTAAATTTCCTCCTTTCGTATTAACAACATAATATGATAAAAATGCATAATTTTCAACATTTTTTTTTAAAAATGCTTATTCGGTTGTTTTCATTGTCCAAGCGGTAATTTAATACTCCACTCAAGTTTAATGTCAATGACATCAGACTGATGTATTGTAATTTTTTATTTCTTCAGCTTCCGAATACTTGTATACTTCATTATTTAGCATTTCCACATCAATTTTAAATTTATTATTATCATAAATTATGCTCATAAAACCATTGTATTTCTCAGCTATGTTTTTAATGCTTTTTAAACCGTAGCCATGCTTGGTTCTGTCTTGCTTTGATGTGATAATTTTCTCACCATCGGTTAATAAATTGCCTCTATATGGATTTTCGGATTTTATTATTAAATATTCTCCCGATATCCCAATAAAAAACTTTACTTTTCTTGTATCACATTCTTGCAATGCTTCAATGATATTGTTCATAATGTTGTTTATAATTCTGCAAATATCTTCTTTATCAATATATATTTCTTCATCATTGATATTGCTTATTACCTCAACATCTATGTTATTGGATTTTGCTTCCTTTAGCTTGAAATTTAAAAAAGATGTGATAACATTTTCATTGTCTATCTGGGGAGTAAGCTGCACATCCATTTCCTGCAGCTTCTTTTCTATATGCAGTCTGATTTTATCCTTTTGATTTAATTCATTGTAGCCATGTATTAATGCAAGTTCTCCTCTCATATCGTGCCTTATAATTCTAATTTCCTCCAAAGCTGAATTTACATCAGCTAAATAAACTCTTTCCAATTTAATTTGTTGAAGTTCCATTTCATTTTTATGCTTTTCTTCCATGTCTCTTAAAATTTGATTCATTAAAGTAATTGAAGTAATCGACAAAAGTGAAACGCATAATGTCATCATCAATAAGCTTATACCTATGCTGTCTCTGCTAATGTCTATATTTCCATGCATCCATACAACAACAACTATAACTGCTACAGTTAAAAACAATAAAACACCTACAAGTATATAATATTTATTATTAAGAAGACTTATTTTATTATTAGCGTATCTTTTCTTAATAAAAATATAGAAAAACATATAAATGGTTTGAGATATAACCATTACTTCAAGTCTCACATGATTTTGCTTCTGTATCTCTTTTAACTCGAAGCCTCCTATAACTGTAACTAATGCTGCAGCTAAAATTTCCAATGTGCCGACTGCCGCTATTAACAAAAATAGAATGACTACTTTTGAAATAATGTTTCCTTTAAAAACAATGGCTGCAGTAATAAATATTAATAAATAAAAAGCTATATAAAATAAAGGATTCGATTGTATTTTAAAACTATAATTAAATATTGTAAGTATCAAGGTCATTATAACTATTAAAGTTTCAACACTATACTTAAATAATAATCTTCTGTCATAATACAAATCATAAATTTTATATATTATAAAAATTTGGAAGAAGTTAACCGACAACTCTATTAAAAGCCACTCCATACTATCACCCCATGTTTTTTTGTTTTAATAAGTTCACTAATTCCGAAAGGCATCTTCTACTGACTTCTTCTGTCTCATCATTAATAAAATGAATTATATTCTTATTTATTACTCGTATATTATCCAAATTTACAAGACAGGATTTACCGGATCTTTTAAAACAGTTGCTGTGAGATAGACTGTTTTCTATTTTTTCAAGAGTTTGTACTACTATTGTATCTTTTTTGTCTAATGTATAAATATGTAACTTTCTATCCTCCTTTTTTCTTAAAATATGGGTTATGTCACTTAAAGGAATGCGGTGAATTATACCAAATATATCTTTTACATCAAAAAACTTAATAGGCTCTTTCAGCTCTTTCATGCATCCCAATATTTCTTTCTCTAATACATCAATGTTAACGGGCTTTAGCAAATAATTTTTAGCCTTCACCTGATATGATTCATATGCATACTCTTTATGTGAAGTTAAATAAAAAATTATTGGCTTATCACTTATTTCTCTGATTAAAAGTCCTGTTTTTATACCGTCTGTTTCAGGCATTTCCATATCCAAAAATATAATGTCAAACTTATTACCTTTAAAGGCTTGTACAAGTGATAAGCCTGATATAAAAATGCTTATATTGCAGCTTATATTATTTTTCGTCATTATCGTTTTTATTAATTTTTTTACTATTTCGCCAAATTCCTTAGAATCATCACATACTGCAACATTTATCATGATTACACCTACTATATTTTGTAAAATATATGTTTATTTTACCATAAAAATCAGATTTTTGAAAGGGTATTTACGCATTAAATAATCACAAAAAAAACCCAAAACCAACAGCGCCTTTAATTGCGTTGCTGGAAGGGTTCTTCTTATCATTTTACAATATAAGAGCTATGCAACTCTGCCAACTCTATACCAATTCTATTATCGCCA
>DCDU01000008.1:0-4763 GCA_002316585.1 Firmicutes bacterium UBA1047
TATTCTATTTTCTTTTTGAATTTTAGGGTTGCAAGAATAAGGAAAAACGCACCAAATGATAGGAGTATGAAAAACTCCTTATATAATTCTGCAAATCCATTACCTTTTAATATTATGCCTCTTAAAACCTTTGTAAAATATGTCAGGGGGAGCACATTACTGATAGATTGAATTAATTTTGGCATTGCTTCTCTTGGAAACATATATCCTGAAAGCAATATATTTGGCATTATCATGAACATTGAAAGCTGCATTGCCTGAAGCTGGCTCTTTGATACGGTAGATATAACAAGGCCTACTCCAAGTGCACCAAACAAGAATATTATAGAATATAACAATAATAACGTTATGCTTCCTGCAATCGGAACACGGAACCAAAACAAGCTAAGAGCCAATGCTAATACAATATCTACGAAACCGATTATTACATAAGGAATAATTTTGCCCACCATCAGCTCCATCTTTGTAATTGGAGTAACTATCAACTGTTCCATAGTTCCCCGCTCTCTTTCCCTTACGATTGAAAATGATGTGAGCATTAATGTTACTGTCTGCAATATAACCCCAATAAGTCCCGGAATATTAAAATACGTGCTGCTCATGTCAGGATTATACCATACTCTGGTCCTCAAATCTAAGGGCTGTGGCATGGTTTTGCTTAATGTCTTCTCAATAATTTCAACAGTCATGGATTGAACAACTCCTCCGGCACCGGATAATACCGTTTGTGCCGTTGTTGGGTCTGTTCCATCAACAATTAATTGTATTTGAGCCGTCCTTCCACTTTTTATATCATCTGAATATTCAGGAGGAATAACTATTCCTGCCTTAGCTTGTCCTTTATCAATATACACCTGAACTTCTTCAATGTTCTTTGCATTATAGTCCAAATCAAAATACTGTGAATTCACAAAATTGTCCAAAAGCTCCCTGCTCTCTATTCCTATATCATTATTTAGCAAAACTGTGGGAATATGGTCTACACTCGTAGAAGCTGCATAGCCAAACAGCAGCAGCTCTAAAATTGGCATAAGAATAATTATAGCAATGGTTCTTTTATCTCTTTTTATTTGAAAAAACTCTTTCCTTATAATGGACCATATTCTTTTATAATTCATTATCAACACTTCCATAATCAATATTTTTGATGTTTTCTTTTTCAACCAGAAAAACAAATACATCTTCCAGTGTGGGTTTTACCTTTTTCATGTTATAAACCTCCACATTATTTTCAGTTAAATAATCTTTTAGTACATTTATGTCCATACTATTTTCAGTCATAGCATGAATTCCCGCACCATAGACAGATGCATCCTTAACTCTATCCTTTGTTTTTAATAATTCAATGGATTTCAGCGTATTATTGACTTTAATTTCGATTATATCTCCGTCAATAATTCTATCTTTCATTGTATTTGGGGTGTCTAAGGACAAAATATTCCCGTAATATAAAAATCCTATAGAGTTGCAATGTTCAGCTTCATCCATATAGTGCGTTGTAACTAATATAGTAACCCCTTTTTTAGACAAATCATATATTATATCCCAAAATTGCCTTCTTGCTATGGGGTCAACTCCTCCTGTCGGTTCATCCAAAAGTAAAATCTCCGGTTCATGGATTATTGAGCAGCCTAAGGCAAGCCTTTGTTTCCACCCTCCTGAAAGATTTGATGTTATCATGTTTTCCCTTCCTACCAAATCTGCCATTACCAATATTTCTTTTTTCTTTTGTTTTATTTTTTCTTTAGAAACGCAATATACGCCTGCATAAAAATCAAGATTTTCATCTACGGTTAAATCCTCATAAAGACTGAACTTTTGAGACATATAGCCGATATGCTCTCTTATTTTATCACTTTCATTTGTTACATCATATCCAAGCACCTTGCCTGTTCCCGATGTAGGGCTTATTAATCCCATAATCATTCTTATTACCGTTGTTTTACCGGAGCCGTTTGGTCCTAAAAATCCAAAAACGTCTCCTTTTTTAACATTGAAACTCACATTGTTAACGGCAAGAAAATCATCAAAATATTTTGTTAAATTTTTTATTTCAATTGCATTTTCCATACTCATCATTTCTCGCTTTTAATAATATTGACAAATACATCTTCCAAAGATGGAGCTATTTCATTAATTGTTACAGCAAATCCATTTACTTCTAAGTTTTTCTTCAGCATATCTATTGGCTCAAGGCTCTCGGCAGCAATATGAAGTTCCTCTCCCATTAAATATGCATCAAGCACATATTCCTCTTCTTCAATTAATGTTCTTGCAGCTTGGTTATCATCAGAACAAACACATAGTATGTGATTTTCAAAATCACTGATAATATTGGCCGGCTTATCTTTTTTGATTATTTTCCCCTTATTCATTAATCCTATCTCATCGCATCTTTCAGCTTCATCCATATAAGGAGTACTGACAAAAATAGTTGTTCCCTGATTTCTCAAATCAAATAGGATTTTCCAGAATTCCCTTCTTGCAACAGGATCAACTCCAATAGTGGGTTCATCAAGGAGTAAGTACTCAGGTGTATGTATTAAGTTGCATGACAAAGCCAATTTTTGCTTCATACCTCCCGAAAGTTGATCAGCCAATTTATATGAATGTTTTGTAAGGTTGCTGAATTTTAACAAATAATCAATTTTTTCCTTGCTTTCATTTTTAGGTACCTGATAAACTTCAGAGTAGAATTCCAAGTTTTCCAAAACAGTAAGGTCACCATATAAACTGAATTTCTGCGGCATATAACCAATATGTTTTTTTATTTCATTACTATCTGTCAATATATCATAGCCGCCTATTTGAGCGGTACCGCTGTCAGGAGTTAAAAGCGAGCAAAGCATTCTCATTGTTGTAGTTTTTCCTGCACCATCAGGACCTACCAAGCCAAATATTGTGTTCTTTTTAACTTCTAGGGTTAGATTGTCTACAGCCGTTATATCTCCGAATTTCTTTGTAAGAAATAATGTTTGTATACTATTCATCATATCCTCATTAATCTACCTTAATATTTACATCAACAGGCATACCGGGCTTTACTACTCCCTGTGCATTCGAAACTTCAACTTTTACTTCAAAAACAGTATTTACTCTTTCTTCTTTGGTTTGGATATTCTTTGGGGTAAATTCAGCGCGATTATTTATTTTTGTTACCTTCCCTTGAAAGACTTCATCCTCATGAGAATCGACGTATATGTTTGTATCTTGACCAACCTTTATAAGTCCGATATTTGCCTCAGAAACATAGACTTTTATTTCTACGTTATCGGGATCATAAATTTCAGCCGTCAGCTTGCCCATTGTGACGAGTTCCCCTTCATTTATCAATAAAGTGTTAACAATACCGTCAATAGGTGAGATTATTGTTAATTTCTGTAATTCTCTTTCAGTTTGCTCAACAATATTTTCAGATTGCTCTAATTGAACCTTTGCTATTTTAAGTTGACCTTCAAACTGGCTGAGTTGAGTATCGCCATTTGATATTGAAAGTTCATAGCTTGCTTTTGCCTGTAACATTTTATTTTCTGCAGCTTTGGCAGCAGTTTCTGTGGGGTATGATCTAATTATATTCAGTTGTGCAACAGCCCCATTGTACTGAGCTTCTCCAACATTGCAGCCTTTTAATGCTTCATCATACTGACTTTGCGAAATAACCTGCTCATCAAATAGTATCTTGCTTCTGTCTAAGCTAATTTTAGCATGTTCAAAATTAGTTTTTGCTTGGTTTACCATCTCTTCAGCTTGTTTAATTTCATCTTCGCTTGCACCATCCATTACCTTTTGATATTCTGCTTCGGCTGACAAATAAGCATTGTAAGATTGTTGAATTACATCTACATTTTGTACATTTAAACTGTTAATGCTGTTTTCAAGCATTTCAATATTTTCTTTTGCAATTTGAACGTTTATAACTGCTTGTTCATATTGATTATTTAAAGATGTGTTTTCAATCGTTGCTATTATATCACCCTTATTGATGAAGTTACCTTCCTTTGCTTTGATTTCAACTACTGTACCTGTTATTTCACTGCTGATTGATATTGTATTATTCTCGACAGTGCCTGAAGCTTCAATATATGTTCCATTATCAGCATATACAAATACAGAATCGCTTTTTTGCCAATCATTGAAAACATATATTGCTAAAAGAACAATAATTATTACAGCAGGCATAATAATTATTTTTCCTTTACCTTTGATAATATTTAATGTCTTTTTCATTCTTTCCTCCGTTTTTCTTGATTATGACCAACTTTTTCAGTATAATATAAAACAATAACTAAAACAGTTACTATGGTAACTAATTTAAAAGATAGATAACAGGATAAAAATGGGACACACATTATGCAAAAATATCTTGCAGGTAAGCATTAAAGGAATGTCCTTGAAAGGAGATATACTACAATGGATAACTTTATAAAAATACTTGCTAATATTAATTTGTTTAAATGTTTCAACGAAGAAGAGCTAAGTAAAATATTTGAACAAAATTTTAAATTAAAAAGCTATTTAAAAAATTCAATAATACATCTTGAAAATGAAGTGTGCAACAGTATGGATATAATTTTAGAAGGAGACATTATAATACAAAAAATAGATGCAGAAGGTAAGGTGCTTTCAATTAATGATTTTTCAAATGGAGATATCATTGGCGAAAACTTGCTTTTTTCTATTGAAAATAGATATCCAATGACTATATCAGCAAAAAGTGATGTGAAAATACTGCATGTTGACAAAAAACTTGTACTTAAATTATG
>DCDU01000008.1:4911-5123 GCA_002316585.1 Firmicutes bacterium UBA1047
TACTTAAATTATGTCAATCAAACGAATGTTTTTTAATTAATTTTTTACAGTTATTATCAAGCAAAACATTATTTTTAACTAACAAAATAACATCAACAATGAAAACATTAAGACAATGCATCATTGAATTTTTATTGTATGAGTACTATACACAGGAAACAAATAAAATAAAGCTTAATATTACAAAGAAAGAATTAGCTGATAAAATTGGT
>DCDU01000170.1:0-4396 GCA_002316585.1 Firmicutes bacterium UBA1047
CGTGTCCGAAACCGTGAGCGGTATTATTATCATTTTTCGGCTACGGTGCAAGTATATCAATTGCATTATGTACCGAAGAAATTTCCGCAGGTGCAAATCCCCCCGGGTCTCCGTCCACATCTATTAACAATTCCTTTTCGGGAATTATTTTTATATTCTCCGCCTGAAAATAGTGAACCTTGGGATGAGTTATATGATGACCGTTAAAAACTTTTGTAAAAATCTGAAACAGCTCAGCATTGTTTGTTTTTTCAAAAATAACCATGTCTAACAAACCGTCATCCAATTTTGCCTTAGGACACAAATACTTGAATCCTCCGGCACCGGCAGAATTAATTACAAGAAAAAGCAAAGTTTTGTAGCTATATTGCTTACCGTCAACTATATAATCGATATTTTGTGAAATCTCCAATTCTTCGGGCACTTTAACCGCCGCCTGATAATAATAGGCATACTTGCCTAATATTGTTTTGGCATCAATTGTGACTGTATGAGCAATGGTGGTAAAAGCTCCGCCCCCAACCACATTTACAAAATAATCATCATTTATTTTACCGACGTCTATGGTTTTAAAGTTGTTTTTCTTTATCAGGGATGCAAAATTAGCTTGAGCCTTCGGAAGCTTAAGCTGTTCGGCAAAATCATTGACTGTTCCCGCAGGCATTATTGCCAATTTTGGTCTCCGTGAACATTTCATCATTCCGTTAACTACTTCATGTATGGTTCCGTCACCTCCGCAGGCTATAATCATATCGAACCCCCGTTGACATCCTCTGATGGCAGCTTCTGCTCCATCGCCTCTTTTCTTTGTCGCAAAAAATGAAAATTCCACATCTTCAATACTCATTACTGTTTCTGCGGCGCTGAATACTTTATGTCCTGCTAACTCCTTACCCGAAGAAGGATTATATATTACAAAATATCTTTTCATGTTATCACCTATGTATCTGTTATAAAGATAATTATAGCATACTTGCAAACTTTTACAATACTTATAATAAGGGGGCAAGGAGTCTGCATATGGATTCCTTAAACCTTATTACAATACCTCTCTCCAAGTATAATTCCCTAGTTATCTCAACAGAATAATTTAAATCCTCCATGAATATGTCATACAGCTTTTGGGATGTCTTTGTGTCATATATTATTCCGTTGCACTCAAAATTAAGCTTGAAACTCCTTACATCGAAATTTGCGGTTCCAACCGATGCCACAGTTCCGTCAACCACTAATGTCTTGGCATGCAAAAAACCATACTCGTATGTATATACCTTAACTCCGTACTGCAGCAGCCCTCCGCAATACCAGTAGGTAGCCCAGTAAACAAACGGGTGGTCAGGCTTGCAGGGAATCATAATTCGAACATCAACTCCGGATGTGGCGGCGATTTTAATGGCTTCAAACACAGAAGCGTCCGGAACAAAATAAGGTGTTTGAATCAAAATGCTTTTTTTGGCTGAATTTATCATTTTTACATAGTTGCTTTTAATTGCTTCATCAATTTTATCAGGCCCGCTGCTTATAATTTGAATCCCCACATTTCCCTGAATCCTGTTGTCGGGAAAATACTTCGGCAAAAACATTAAATCCTCTTTGGAAGCATGACACCAGTCCAAAAAAAACCTTGTCTGCAGGTCAATTACCGCATCTCCCTTAATCTGAACATGAGTATCTCTCCAATAACCGATTCCCTTATTCAATCCCACATACTCATCTCCTACGTTAAATCCGCCCACAAATCCGGTTATTCCGTCAATAACAACTATTTTTCTGTGGTTTCTGTAATTAATTTTAAAATTAAAAAAAGGTAACCTGCTTGCGAAAAATATTGCAACCTTAACTCCCGAATTCTTTAATTTTTCGACCTGCTCCTTGGTTATCTGCCTTCCTCCCACAGAATCATACAAAAGCCTTACCTCCACACCTTCTTCCGCTTTTTTCGAAAGAAGGTTAAAAAGACTGTTTCCGAGATTGTCGTTTCTGATTATATAGTATTCCATATGTATGTGATTTTTTGCATTTTCAATAGATTTAAACAGGTTTTCAAATTTACTCTCACCGTCGGTATAAATTGTCACCTCATTGTTTTGCGTATAGGAGAAACCATGATAAAATAAATTCATCTTTATTAAGTCTTTATAATTTTCAATATTCTTATCATTAAATATCAGTGCGCCGGAGTTAAACAGTTCTTTTTGCACTCTTAAATAATCTCCAAAGGATTTTTTTGCATAAATTTTCATAATAAAGAGCTGCTTTCTGCTGAAGTTTTGGGACAGAAGCAAGTACAGCAAAAAACCCACACCCGGAAATATTAAAAGAACCAATACCCATGCAAGTGTTGCCGTAGGGTCTTTTCTTTCCAAGAATATTATAATTATTGCCATCAAAATATTAACAGAATAAATTAATGAAATGGAGTTAAATAAATCAATCATGACACTTCTCCCTTCAATGGGCTTGCTTAATGCTGATTGCGGTGAATACCCGTGTAATTCCTAAATTTTCGCAACGGTTACAATCATAATATTATCAATCAGACGAATTGTTCTCAGTGCTTGAAATCATTTTGTGCTGATAAACATATTATCAGCATAAAAGAGAGAAATTATGAAAAAACCATAGATACTAAATGCGCAAAAAAATATGGGGACACTCTTTTAAGAAATATCCCCAAAATATTTAAAAGGTGTGTCCCTCTGTCTATTTGCAATCTATCGAAGCCTTTATTAAGTGCTTAAATAAAGGATGGCTTCTTGTAGGTCTTGATTTGAATTCCGGATGGAACTGTGCCGCAACAAACCAAGGATGATCTTTTAATTCTACTATTTCAACCAATTTGTCATCAGGTGAAACCCCTGAAATTATAAGTCCGTTTTCCTGGCACACATCCCTGAACTTATTATTAAACTCATATCTGTGACGATGCCTTTCATTAATCATATCAACACCGTCATATGCTTCTTTTGCCTTCGTGCCGTCAATAAGTCTGCATGGATAGCTTCCGAGTCTCATTGTTCCGCCTTTATTTTTAATATCCTTCTGCTCATCCATAATATCAATCATCGGATAATTTGATTCAGCATTAAATTCGGAGCTGTTAGCATCGCTATAGCCTAAAACCGATCTGGCAAATTCAACAACAGCCATCTGCATACCGAGACAAATTCCCAAGAATGGCTTTTTATTTTCTCTTGCATATTTTGCGGCAAGAATTTTTCCTCCGATTCCCCTGTCTCCAAAACCGCCGGGAACTAAAATTCCGTCACAGTCTTTAAGTATTTCTTTATAGTTTGCTTCATTGACATCCTCCGAATGTATCCATGAAATATCAACATCTGCGGAATTATCGATACCTGCATGCCTCAAAGCTTCCGCTACCGACAAATAAGCATCCTTAAGCTCAACATATTTTCCGACAAGTGCTATCTTAACATGATGCTTCGGATTCTTGGAACGTTCGACCATGTCCTTCCATTCCGTTAAATCCGGCTCGGTGCAAGCTATGTTGAAATGCTCGCAAACCAACTTTGCAAGACCTTCCTTTTCCAGCAAAAGAGGAATATCATATAAGGAATCTGCATCTTCATTTTGAATAACATTTTGTTTTTCTACATTGCAGAACAAAGCAATTTTCGCTTTTAAATCCGCGGTAATTTCCTTTTCGCTTCTGCAAACTAATAAATCCGGCTGAATTCCTATGCTTAAAAGTTCCTTAACACTGTGCTGTGTGGGCTTTGTTTTAAGCTCTCCCGCCTTTGATAAATAAGGCAATAATGTAACATGAATATACATTACATTTTCCCTTCCAACCTCATAACGAATTTGACGTATTGCTTCCAAAAACGGTAGGCTTTCAATATCTCCAACAGTACCGCCTATTTCGGTTATAACTATATCAACGTCCTTTACCGCTGAAATTCTTTTTAACATACATTTAATTTCGTTGGTCACATGAGGAATAACCTGAACAGTGCCTCCAAGGTAGTCGCCCCTTCTTTCCTTGTTTAATACAGACCAATAAATTTTTCCTGATGTTATGCTGCTGTATTGAGTTAAATCTATATCAACTATTCTTTCATAATGTCCTAAGTCTAAATCCGTTTCAGCTCCATCGTCGGTCACATACACTTCTCCGTGCTGATAAGGACTCATAGTTCCCGGATCCACGTTTAAATAAGGGTCGAATTTCTGCAGAGTTACTTTCAGTCCTCTGCTTTTAAGCAGTCTTCCTAAAGAAGCTGCAGTGATCCCTTTTCCCAATGATGAAACAACTCCTCCGGTTACAAAAATATATTTTGGCATTTTCTCCTCCTGTTTTTTGTTAACTATTATTCCAATAATACCATTTTTTATATTAATATAAATTATATTTGTAATATATTTAAACATAAAA
>DCDU01000170.1:4584-4828 GCA_002316585.1 Firmicutes bacterium UBA1047
AAGGGGTTTTTTTTTTAGTCTCCGTTAATTAAATATATTATTATATCACTTAAGCTCCTTCGCCGCGCTCAGGATTGCAAAATTATTATATTACTAAATAATTTTATATTAAATATATTAAAAGGTCAATCATTTTTACACGGTTTTTGAAAAAAATTTATTTATAAGTTGTACTATTGAAATTTAAACGGCATATACATTTATAAAAGAATGCGTAACGCTGTATTAACTTAAAGGAGGATTT
>DCDU01000170.1:5003-9086 GCA_002316585.1 Firmicutes bacterium UBA1047
ACATTTAATATTAATGAAATTATTGATTCAAATTCAACTGAAGTTTTGTTAGAAAACGAATTTACGATTGCTGACGACTGGCCTGATATTGAAAAAATTGTCACCACGGAAGGAAAAGCAAAAATCAATAATGTTACGGCAGCAACAAACAGTGTAACAGTAGATGGCAAACTTATTTATAATATTATTTATCGCTCAAATAGTGAAGACTGCGCTATACATTCCATAACCGGCGAAATACCTTTCAGGGAAGAAATTGGTGCAGAAGGTGCCACAGAAAACATGGAAGCTTTTGCAAACGCCTTTATTGATTATTTAGATGCTGAACAATTGTCGGAAAGGAGCTATCTCGTTAAGGCAGTATTGGCATTAGATACTGATATATACATGAAAAGACCTGTTACCTATGTTACCGGCTTAGATTCTGACGGCAGCATACAGGCAAGAACCAAAAATATAGCCTACACCGATACTGTGGCAGAAATATCAGAAGAGGTAAATATTAACGATGCAGTGGAATTAAGCAAGGGCTCCGGCGAAATAGCCGGCATTGTTAAGTCTGAGTCGGATGTTTATATTTCAAACATTGATGTATTAAACGACAAGATGCTTATTGAAGGAATATGCAAGGTTGGATTCATATTCACCGAAGACAATGATTTACATACCACAGGCTATGTGTCTGAAGAATTCCCGTTTACTCACTATATAGAACTTAAAAATTCAGATGAAAGCATGCTTAAGGACATACGTGTAACAGTAAATGATATGACATATTCAACAACAGAAAATTTTGACAATGAAAAAAAACTTATAGAATTTGCGCTGCCATTCACGATAAATGCATTATTCTATAATACTATGGAAAGAAACATAATCACGGACTGCTATTCTACCGATTACGAACTTGAGCTGCAGTCTGAAAAAGTTAATTTATCATCGCTTAAGAATCTGACAAGTAAAGTCGTTAAATATGAAAATGACTTTGACGTGCCTTCGGGTACAATAAAAGATATTTACTCGGTGGATGTGAGTCCGAAAATTTCCGAAAAACGAGTAACCGACGACAAATATGTCATAGATGGATTCTTAGATGTAAATATGCTTTATTTGAACGGAAATATCAATAAAATAGATAAAGCATATGCCTCACTTCCGTTTACGGTTGATTTTCCCATAGATGAAGATGAAGCTTCATGTGCGATTTATTCCGATGTGAAAACTAATAAATGCGGCGCCTACAGGAAGGGAAGCAGCTCGGTAATTTTAAATTGTGATATTAATGTAACAATGAAATTCAAAAACAATGATGTAGTTACCGTAATCAGTGATATTGCAGAAAGAGACCCAATTGACAGAAACAAAATGCCCAGCTTAATATTCAGAGTGGTTCAGCCAGGAGAAACGCTGTGGGATATCGCAAAGAATTATAACTTATCCATAAACTACTTAAAAGAATTAAATGAGTTTCCCGAAGACAATGCGCTTGCACCGGGTTCCAAAATAATAATAGCAAGAACCGTTTAGTAAAATAATTTACAGAACATTCTTAACCGTTTTCTGACATATGTCAAAATATTTTATGATGTAGTTTCCATATTAATGACCGTTGAAAAATCAACGGTTTTTTGTATTTCTGTCAGCTCTTTTTCATTGAATTTATTAAAATATCAATTATTGTCCCGCAAGCCTTAAGATAATTTTATTTCTGAATATTTCCAAATTTTGTAAATTGCCCTATCCATGCCAACTCAACGGTTCCTACGGGACCGTTTCTTTGTTTTGTTATAATTACGTCTGTTATGCCTTTCCTTTCGGATTCTTCCTTGTAGTAATATTCATCCCTGTAAAGCATCATTACCACATCCGCATCCTGCTCAATAGCTCCGGATTCTCTCAAGTCCGACATGATAGGTCTGTGGTCGTTTCTCTGCTCCGGTGCACGGGAAAGCTGAGACAATGCCATTACGGGACAATCCAATTCTCTGGCAAGCGCCTTTAAGCCTCTTGAAATATTGGAAATTTCCTGCTGTCTGCTGTCCGTCCTTCCACCGTAGGACATAAGCTGCAGATAATCCACTACAATTAAATCCAATCCTTTTTCAATTTTAAGTCTCCTGCATTTAGACATCATTTCAAACAATGACACGGAAGGTGTATCATCTATAAAAACATTGTAATTCGAAATCAAGCTCATGGTGTTAATAAGCCTTGTCCAATCATCGTCATCTAAACTGCCTGTCCTGAGCTTGGTGCTGTCAACCATGGATTCCATGCTTATAATTCTTTGAACATATTGCTCCTTTGACATTTCAAGACTGAAAAGCGCAACGGAAGCACCTGTCTTAACAGCATTCATGGCAATATTAAGGGCAAGAGCCGTCTTACCCATGGAAGGTCTTGCCGCAAGCAGAATTAAATCGGATTTCTGAAGACCTGATGTCATTCTGTCCAAATCAGTGTACCCTGTAGTAAGACCGGTAATATTTCCTCCGCTCTTTGCTCTTTCTTCAAGCTGATTGAATACAGTCATGAGAACTTCCTTAATTTCGGCAAAGGAATTAATGCTTCTGTTTTGAGAAATAGCAAATATTCTTGATTCGGCCAATTCAATGATTTTTTGAACATCATCATTTTCCTTATAACCTTTATCAATAATTTCCTGAGAAGCGCTTATAAGTTTTCTCAAAGTGGATTTTTCCCTTATTATATTGCAATAAGCTTCAACATTTTTGGAAGTTATTATATTTTCAGTTAATGTTGCTAAGTATTCAAATCCGCCTACATAATCAATTTTGCCTCTTTTCTTAAGCTCCTCGAAAACAGTGACTGCATCAACCGGTATATTCTGCAGGTGTATCTGCTTGATACTGTCGTATATTTCTTTGTTTGCTTCATAATAAAAATCGTCATAGCTCAACAAATTAACTATTTTTTCGACAGCTACGTGGTCAATCATGGCAGAGGCTAAAACAGTCTGCTCAGCTTCGGCATTGTGGGGCGGAATTTTTCCCAAATTAATTAAATCGGACATTTCAACCTCTTATTTTTCTGTTACTATTACCTTTAATTTTGCATTTACCATAGGATGAAGTTTTATTTTAACATAGTATTCACCGACGGATTTAATAGGGTCATCCAAGTCAAATTTCTTTTTATCGATTAAAATTCCATGGTCCTTCTCTAAAAGTTCCGATATTTCTTTTGTCGTTATTGAGCCGAAAAGTTTTCCGTTTTCGCCAATCTTTGTTTTTATAACAATAGTTTTCTGCATCAATTCTTCTTCAAGAGCTTTAGCTTCTTCAAGAATTTCATTTTCCTTTTCTTCCTTTTTCTTTTTTGCGGTTTCAAGATTTTTCAAATTTATTTCTGTAGCTTCTATGGCTAAATTTTTAGGAAAAAGAAAATTTCTCGCATAACCGTCTTTTGCGTTGATTATTTGACCCTTTTTCCCAACATTCTTAACATCTTCCAATAATATAACTTTCATTATTTGCTCTCCTTTTTATATCTGATTATCGCCTCAAACAGTTTGGCTTTTGCTTCCTCCATGTCCTGAGTATGTACTTGGGCGCCTGCCATGTTTAAATGCCCTCCTCCTCCAAGGTATTCCATCATTATCTGAACACTGACATTTCCTACGGAGCGGCCGCTTATATTTATATAATCTTCGTTTCTGACAAGGACAAAACTTACTTTTACATCCTTGATAGTCAGCAGTTCATCTGCGCTTTGAGCTGCTATAACATTTGAGTCTTCTGAATATTCGTCAATATATGATACTGCCACATCATCAAAAACAATTTCGCTTCTTTCTATTATCTCTGTCTTTTTCTTCATAAAGTCAATGCTTTCATTGAACAATTCCTTAACATCCACATTATCGGCACCGTTTCTCTTTAAAAAAGAGGCTGCTTCAAATGTTCTTACACCTGTCTTGAATGTAAATGAATTTGTATCCACAACTATTCCTGCCATTAAAGCATCAGCTTCAAATTTTGTAAGCTTAATATGATCTTCCATGTACTGGAGAATTTCCGCCACAAGCTCACAGGTTGATGAAGCGTAAGGCTCGATATAGTC
>DCDU01000170.1:9219-9456 GCA_002316585.1 Firmicutes bacterium UBA1047
GAAGCGTAAGGCTCGATATAGTCTAATAAAGTATTCTCTATATACTCTTCGCTTCTTCTATGGTGATCTATCAATACTACTTTATCAATTTTATCAAGAAGCTCGGGTGCCTCCGTGTAACTCTTTCTATGTGTGTCCAAAACAACAATAAGAGTATTTTGGTCTGCTATTTCCAATGCCTTCTCAGTGGTTATCAAAGATTCGATATAATGATTTTCTTCTTTTTTCATTCTTTCA
>DCDU01000170.1:9610-14157 GCA_002316585.1 Firmicutes bacterium UBA1047
TTTCTTCTTTTTTCATTCTTTCATGCATATTTTTCAAAGCATGATTAATATTATTCAATACTATATATGATTTTTTGCCTCTGCTTCTTGCAATGCTGTAAAGACCTATGGAGGCGCCTAAGCTGTCCATATCCCCCACTCTGTGCCCCATGATAATTACATTGGAGCTTTGGTCGACTATCTGTCTTAAAGCATATGATATAATTCTTGCCCTAACCTTTGTTCTTTTTTCAACAGCCTTGCTTTTTCCGCCATAAAATTTAACAGAGTTGATTCTTTTAACTACCGCTTGATCTCCGCCTCTTCCCAATGCCACATCAAGCGCACCCTTGGAATATTCCAAAAGCTGTGTCAAGTTCTTAGCCATTGCGCCGGTGCCTATGCTGAGTGTATAACTGAAATCATTGGAGCCTTTTATTCCTTTAACATCATCAAGCATGGAAAATTTCTTTGCTTCCAATGTTTCAAGAAATTTATTTTCTATCATCATTAAAAATTTATAATTGTCATACTTAAGCACAAATCCGTTCATTTCAGATGCATACTTGTTAAGTATCTTCTCTACCTGCGCGGTCATTGCGGACTTTTCGCCCAAATCCAATTTTTCCGATATTTCATCATAATTATCTATCTGAATAAGCATTGAAATAGGCCGCTCATCATTATATTTATTCCTTAAAGTAATAAATGCCGTATTTTCGTTCCAATAGCAAACATAGGAGTATCCTTCGCCAAACCGTCCTTCTTCAAGCTCACAATACATGATATTAAAATTTCTTCCTGTTACAGGTACCTCTATGTTGCTTATAGTGCCTTCCTTGTTTCCTTCCATTGAGTTCAACGGAAAACTTCCGACAAATTCCTCTATATTTTCAATTGAATCAGAATTATCGCGCAGTAATTCCTTAAATTTATTATTAAACCAGAACATTCTTCCGTTCAGCCCGATAATGCAAATAGGCAGCGGTGAATAATAAAAGGAGTTAACTGATAAGTTTTCTATATTTTTTGTATAATCTATTATGTAGTTTTTTAGCTCTTTTTCCCTCAAAACCTGTTTTCTTAATGTAAAAGCTGTAATTCCGATTAAAATCAATCCTGCAAAGGCAACATAAATATACATGCCTTCAATAAGGAAGACTATTATTAATAATACTATTACCACAAAATAAATAAAGCTGTCATCCTTCAAAAACATGGGAGTTTTCTTATCCATATATTGCCTCCTTAAGCTATAAAGCTCTGTTAATTCTTCTTAAATTTACGGTTAAATCAATTAATCCGATAATTGCATAAATCACGCTGAAATTTAAGCTCATAATAACAACCATAACCAACAGCAATGTTCTGACAAATTTACCCAATCCGCTTTTATCTATATAAAATTTTAAAACAGCAAATCCCTGCAGCAGCATAGCCATAAAAACAATGGTAAACAAATTCAGCTGAATAATTCCGACATTAATATTTAATGCATTTAATAAAAATGACAAAAGCAATAACGCTGCCATTGCAATCATAAAATTTTTAGGAAATGAAAAATAGCCTATGCCTTCGTGCCGCTTTATGTTAATAGAAAAACGTCCGGCAAATTTACATGCAAAAATGTAATTGATGTATGATGTGGCTACCGATGCTATAATCATAATTGCAGGAAACACATTTGTTACAATATAATTCATCAACGGAGCTGTTTGTTCAATGTTCTTTATTGCCTGCTCCATTTGTTTAGTTCTTAAATCATCAGGAACATTATTAAAAAATTCTTTGCTCATGGCAAAGCTTTGATCATACATTTCCGCAAGCTGCTCAATAAAGTTAACGCCCATTACAACATTTAAAAGCAGTATGAATACTACAAAGGAAATCATATAAGCAGCCGAGCCCAGCAATATTGTTTTGTTGGCATCCTCATCGCTGCAGACACCGTAGGTCAGAGCAACCGCTAAGGGTGTATACATAATCAAAAATGTGAATCCCGTTTGCAGTCCCAACAGCATGGAAATAATTATATCAGAAGCTATTAAAGCTAAGACAGAGTATTTAAACCCCTTCCTTTTACCTAATATAATTGCGGGAGTCGGGTAAAAAAACATTAATATTGTAAAAAAAGAAGATAAATAAGCAATTATAACCAATATCCCGGTTATCATTGCCGCTTCTGTAATACTTGATGTTTTTATGTTTCTGTTCATTATTACCTCACATATCTACGATTATAACATTTTACCCCATAATCAATATAAAGTCAAAAGCTTATTTTTTAATGATCTAATTTCCTGTACAATGTAGCAATGCTGATTCCAAGCTGTCTTGCCGCTTCTTTCTTTGAATCCAAATCGCCGCCAAGTTCATGAATTTTACTGCTTATTACAGATTTTTCATACAGCCTTGTCATCTCTGACAGCTTTAAATTTTCAGAAGTGTGTATTCTCATTTTCTTCTTTAGGTTTTCTGCCCCAATATGGCTGCCGGCTTCAAAAATTACCGCATATTCAATTAAATTTCTAAGCTCTCTTATGTTTCCCGGAAAGTTGTATCTCATCAGTAACTTTTCGGCTTCCGGCGTGAAGCCCTTCAGCTCCTTTTTATAAACATTATTAAATCTGTTCAGAAAGTACCTTGACAGAATAATTACATCATAACCCCTTTCTCTCAAAGGAGGAAGATGAATGGGAACAACATTAAGCCTGTAATACAAATCATCTCTGAATAAATTTTTTTCAACCATTGATGTTAAAGTTTTATGAGTTGCTGATATTATTCTTGGATTGACCTTTATAGGAGTGCTTCCTCCCACTCTAATTATTTCTTTTTCTTCAAGGGCTCTGTTTAATTTTACCTGCATGGAAAAAGGAAGATCTCCTATTTCATCCAGAAATAATGTTCCGTCCTTACATATTTCAAACTTGCCTGGATTGCCGGATGCATTTGCACCCGTAAAGGAGCCTTTTTCATATCCAAAAAGTTCGCTTTCAATTAAATTTTCGGGAATTGCCCCGCAGTTTATTGCCATGAATACTTCATTTTTTCTTGAACTTAAGTTGTGTATCGCTCTTGCAAAGACTTCCTTGCCCGTTCCCGTTTCACCGAAAATCAATACGGAAGCTTCACTTTCCGCCACCTGAATTGCCTCTCTTCTGACTAATTTTAAAAGCTCACTTTCGCCGACAATATCATCAAATGTTATTATATCTTTCTTCCTGTTGGATTCAATGACCGATTCCTTCATTTTATTAAAATCAGACAACACCAACACGGTACCTTCCCTTTCATCCTTTACCATTATTGGGTTGGCATTAATTACAAATTCCGTATCATTAAGATTCACGGGTCCCACTTCACCGATAAAATTCATAGAACTTAAATTGTTATACACTTTCTCTGAAAGCAAATTCCATAAATCATGGATATGAGTATCTATGCGTAATTTTTCATTTGCATAATTGTTGGTTGTTATAATGTCATAGTCATTGTTTATAATAATAATTCCTTCATTTAGTGAATTAATAAGTGTCATCATTTCGGAAGATGTGTATTCCAACATCCTCATAAAATTCTTTTCGCTGAGAATTGTAGATATGATTTTGCCTAATTGGCTTTCAAAATTCATGAAGCTTTCACGGTTCATCAAAAGGTTTTGCTTTGCCTTCTCATCATACGCGCACATGCCTATGACACCTATTATTTTATTGCCGAACTTAATAGGAATGCACAGCTCAACAAGCTCCTGGCAATTTTCTAAATTTTCACATTCAAAGCATATGGGGCTATCTTTTGGATTTTCCAAAAAATACTGTTCCCCCGTCATAATGCATTTGTGGAAAGCAGAATAAATAGGAGCCTTTGCCCCGATGCCATATTCCTTGTCAACTGTTGAGGCAATCCTTTGAAGCTTTTCATCAACTATGGTAATATCTACATTCGTTACGGCATTCATTGCTTCAATAATATGCTGAAGCTCATTATTTATATTCATTAAAATACTCATTTTAATCATCCTTCTTCATAAATATTATAATACAAACAGCAATCATATACTATACTTTATTTATAAAATTAAATTTTATCAATTATGATAAACGCCTCGCATATTTGATAATGTTTACAAAGCTTAAATTTTAGATGTTCTTGCCAAAACATTAAGATTTATTTATCACTTTTGATAATCCTTTTGTGTCATTTTTTTAACAATTGCTGATTTTCAATTATTTTTCAAAATTGAATTGTTGGCATGCTTTCTGCAAGAATAAAATTGAATAAATAAGGAATGGGGACACACCTTTAAGGATATAAAGTCTTTGAGGTCATACCTTAAAGGAATGTCCCCATAATTATAGATAAGGAGATGCAAATATATGAAAAACAAACTTCTGACTGATATTTTAAAAAATCAGGTTACNNACTCCGGCATTAGGGTGCACAGAACCCGGGGCTGTTGCTTATGCCGTAGCAAGAGCCAAAGAAATTTTAGGATCCGAAGTTAAAAAACTAAGTTTGGAAGTTGACAAAAACATACTGAAAAATGGATATAGTGTAGGAATTCC
>DCDU01000170.1:14274-18646 GCA_002316585.1 Firmicutes bacterium UBA1047
AGTGTAGGAATTCCGGGAACAAGCGAACATGGTATAATATTTGCAGCTGCTCTATCCTTGGTTGTCGGTAAATCTGAGTATGTATTAGAGGTGCTGAAAGACGTTAATGGTGAAAGCATCGATAAAGCACTGAAAATAGTCGGATTAAATATTATAAGCCTTAAGCTGAAATCTGATATTAAAGGATTGTATATTAAGGTTGAAGCAATCGGAGATAAAGATACGGCAACGGTTATAATACGGAATGCCCATACAAATATTATTTTTGAAAGCAAAAACGATGATATTTTGGTTGACAAAGGTACCGATACAATTACTGCAGAAAGCAACAGTTCAAACACTGAAATTAAATATGAAATTAAAAATTTTACCATCGACGAACTTATTGAATATGCATATAATGTGCCGATAAAAGATATTTCTTTTATTCAAAACGGCATTGATATGAATTTAAAAATTGCCGATGCGGGATTAAAAGAAAATACGGGAGTTGGTTTAGGCAATTACCTGTACAAAAAGGCAAGCGATGATTTTACTATGGCTAAGGCATATACCGCAGCTGCTTCGGAAGCACGAATGTCCGGCTACCTGCTGCCTGTAATGAGCAGTGCCGGTTCAGGCAACCATGGTTTGGTAGCAATAATACCAATATCGTATATCGGACGTAAACGGAATATTTCCGGCGAAAAAATATTGCGTTCGGTTGCTTTAAGTCATTTGATAACAATTTATGTAAAAGTTTATTTAGGAGCGCTCTCGCCTGTCTGCGGCTGCGGCGTGGCTGCGGGTGTAGGCTGTTCCGCCGGTCTAACATATATGTTAAACGGTGATAACGCTCAAATCAAAGGCTCCATCAACAATATGATAGCGGGCATTTCAGGAATGCTTTGCGACGGAGCAAAATTAGGTTGTGCGTATAAATTGTCAATATCCGTTGATGCTGCGGTTGATGCCGCAAAAATGGCTATTGAAAAAATATACATACCTGAAGATAACGGTATCTTAGGCAGCACGGCAGAGAAAACAATCCAAAACTTAGCTCAGGTTTCAAATGTCGGTATGAATAATACCGATGAAGTTATACTTGATGTTATGGTTAAAAAATGTTAAAATAAAATTTATATGTTAATGGGTAATACTGATTAAGTTATGCTAGATATTATGATTAACTAATGTTAACATAATTTTTATATAATTTTTAGGAGGTAATTATGAACAACATTTTAGCACTATTTACAATTGCCGTTGTCTATTATATCGGCGAATTTGTAGGTACAAAGACAAAGGCATGGATACCTTCGGTATTCGTAACAGCAATACTATTTCTTATCGGATATTGGACATTTTTCCCTAAGGACATAGTTGATATTGCCGGTTTGGGAGCGCCCCTTGGAGGAGCACTTGTAATAATGCTGTGTATCACTCACATGGGTACTATAATCAGCATTAAGCAGCTTATTGAACAATGGAAGGTAATCGTAGTCACATTGGCCGGCCTGGTAGGTATGGTAATCGCTTGCTGGTTTATAGTCGTTCCGTTGGTTGGAAAGGCATACGTAGTAGCAGGCTTGCCTCCGTTAACAGGTGGTATTGTTGCTGCAACAATGATGAATCAGGCAGCACTTGAAAAAGGACTTACATCTGCAGCGGTATTGGCAATAGCTATGTATGTATGTCAGGGATTTGCAGGTTACCCTCTTACGGCAATCATGCTTAAAAAAGAAGGCAAAAAATTACTGGCGCAATTCCGTTCCGGTAAAGGCACGGTAGGCTCCGAAATAGTAATTGATGAAGAAGCAGGCAATGTTCAAGTTGAAGAAGTTGAAAAGAAAAAACTTATTCCGTCCGTACCTGAAAAATATATGTCTACAGCTTTAATACTGGCAAAGTTAACGCTTTCTGCATATATAGCAAACAGATTATCTGTTATAACAGGTTTAAATCAGGCAGTATGGGCATTAATCTTAGGTATTATATTTACGGAAATCGGATTCTTGGATAAGGATTCTCTTAATAAAGCTAAATCCTATGGATTCCTGATGTTTGTTCTTATGGTTTATGTATTCTCAGGATTAAAAGATGCAACTCCCGAAATCTTAATGGGTGCGCTTGGACCCATGGTGATAATAATAGTTGTAGGTGTTGCAGGAATGGCTCTTACTTCAATGATAGCGGGAAAATTATTAGGCATCAGTTGGAATATGGCATTTGCGGTATCCTTAACCGCTCTTTACGGGTTCCCGCCAAACTATATACTTACTGAAGAATGCGTAAAAGCACTGGCTGAAAATCCAAAAGAACATGAATATTTAATGAACAATATGCTTCCAATGATGATAGTAGGGGGATTTATTACAGTAACAATCACTTCTGTAGTAATAGCAGGACTTTTCGTAAACTTACTTTAATCACCGACATACAGCCTAAGGTCATCGCCTTAGGCTGTAAATAAATATAGAGAGGTATAAAATGAACATAAAATTATTAGCAGAAAAACATAATAATTATATAATTGAGCGCCGGAGATTTTACCACTCAATACCTGAATTAAGTTTCGAAGAAAAAAGAACAACAAATGAATTAGCTGAAGACCTTAAAAAATTAGGTATTGAAGTAGAAACTTTTTCTGATTATCCCGGGCTTGTAGGAACAATAAAGGGCAAAAAAGAAGGAAGGACAGTTATGCTCAGAGCAGACATAGACGCCTTGCCGGTAGAGGAACATACAGGTCTTCCTTATGCTTCATGCAACGGCAAAATGCATGCATGCGGGCATGATGCACACATTTCAATGCTGTTAGGAGCCGCTAAAATACTTTTGGAAACAAAAGATGAACTTAACGGTACGGTTAAATTATTATTTCAGGCAGCGGAAGAATCATGCTATGGAGCAAAATACTATGCTGAAAAAGGCGTTTTGGATGGCGTTGACGCGGTATTCGGAATGCATGTATGGGGAACTCTTGATGCGCCGTACTTTAACCTTGAATCAGGAAGCAGAATGGCATCTGTGGACAACTTTAAAATTACGGTAAAAGGTGTTTCTTCTCACGGCTCTGCGCCTCACTTAGGAAAAGACGCGGTTGTGGCAGCATCGTCAATAATTATGAACATTCAGACTTTAGTCAGCAGAATAAACGACCCTTTAAATCCTTTGGTTGTATCCATAGGCACTATCAAAGGCGGACAGAGATTTAATATAATAGCAAATAATGTGGAAATGGAGGGTACTGTAAGAACACATTCAAGAGAAGTAAGAGCAATAGTAGAGCAAAATTTAAGGGAAATAATTGAAGGAACCGCAAAATCCCTCGGATGTGAAGCTGACTTAGAATATTCTTATTATGCGGCACCGATTATCAATGAACATGATGATATAAATAAAATTGTACAAAATGCTGCAGCAAAATTATACGGCGAAGAAAGCATGGTCAAAATGCCAAAACTTATGGGCTCAGAGGACTTTGCATACCTTATGGAAAAGGTGCCCGGATTCTATGGGTTCATTGGAACAAAGAACGAAGAAAAGGGAATTATTTATCCTAACCACAATGATAAATTTACCGTTGACGAAGAGGTTCTTCACAGAGGCTCCGCACTTTATGCACAGTTTGCACATGATTTTCTTAAGAATTAGATATCATTGCGAACTGTTTATAAATTCTTTAAGTATAACATCAAATAAGATTGGAGATTCAAATGATTAAAAATTTAGCCGAAAAATATTCAGATTATATAATTGAACAAAGACGTTATTTACATCAAATTCCCGAACTTAGCCTGAATGAAGTTAAAACTACTGAAAAATTAGTTGAAGAGCTTAAAAAAATGGGCATGGAAGTCATAACATTTCCCGACTATCAAGGCTGCATAGGAATATTAAAAGGCGGTAACCCGGGTAAAACGGTAATGCTCAGAGCGGATATTGACGCACTGCCTGTAAAGGAGCAAACAGGACTGCCCTTTGCTTCAACAAACGGAAACATGCATGCATGCGGACATGACAATCATATGGCTGTACAGTTGGGAGCTGCAAAAATTTTAACTGATTTAAAGGATGATCTTCATGGAACCGTAAAATTATTGTTTCAATCCGGAGAAGAGGTTGGATTCGGAGCTAAGTATTATGCCGAAAAAGGTTATTTAGACGATGTTGATGCAGTTTACGGAACCCATATATGGTCGGCGGTTGAAGCAGGTAAGTTCAACTTGGAAGCCGGAGAAAGAATGGCATCATGTGATACATTTAAAATTACAGTTGAAGGTACTTCGGCTCATGGTTCAGCTCCGAACTTAGGCAATGACGCATTATATGCTGCCGCTTCAATAGTAATGAATATTCAGTCGTTTGTCAGCAGAAGAAATAACCCTCT
>DCDU01000158.1:0-2470 GCA_002316585.1 Firmicutes bacterium UBA1047
GCCTTCAAGAAAAGCAAGAGCAATATTTATCCCTTCAAACACAGAAGCAAGACTATTTATCGAATCAGGGGCTAAATATTGCTCTTGCTTTTCTTGAAGGCAAAACATTCATTTCTGCTCTTATATTACGGATACTTCGTACTGCTTCCATTATAAATTGAATATTTGTTTCAGATTCTTCAAAGTTTTCTTCTTCCAAAAATTCCGGCCAATCAGACCTTACTAATCTTTCAGAAGTATTGGGTAAGTATGACCATATTTCTTCTGTAATAAACGGCATAAATGGGTGCAATAGCTTTAGCATATCCTTTAAAACTTTAATCAATACAAATCTTGCAGTATCCTTATCGGCACCGTCCGTACCATATAATCTCGGCTTTACAATTTCAATATACCAGTCGCAATATTCATTCCATATGAAATCATATACTCTCTGAGCAGCCATTCCAAGCTCGAATTTTTCAAGATACTCGGTAGCTTCCTTAGCTGCCTTGTTAACTCTTGAAATAATCCATTTATCCTCTGTTTTATAGTTCTTGCATGCCGTTTCTTTATCTGTTAAATCACCGTCTATATTCATCAGCACAAATCTTGAAGCATTCCACAGTTTATTTGCAAAGTTGCGGCTTGATTCCAATCTGTCATAATTGAATCGAGTATCGTTTCCGGGAGAGATTCCTGTCATAAGCATAAAGCGCAGAGCATCTGCACCATAGTTATCGATAACATCAAGAGGGTCTATGCCGTTGCCCAAGGACTTGCTCATTTTTCTTCCTTCCGCATCCCTCACCAACCCGTGAATAAAAACATGCTTAAACGGTGATTTGCCGGTAATCTCCAAAGCTGAAAACACCATTCTTACAACCCAGAAAAATATAATATCATAACCGGTTACCAAAACATCCGTGGGATAGAAATATTTCAAATCTTCTGTTTCGTGAGGCCAGCCTAAGGTAGAAAACGGCCATAATCCCGATGAAAACCATGTGTCAAGAACATCCTCGTCTTGTTTTATGTTGGTGCTTCCGCATTTACCGCACTTTTCCGGCGCATTCTTTTGAACCATTAATTCACCGCAATCCTGGCAATAATATGCGGGAATTCTGTGTCCCCACCACAATTGTCTTGAAATACACCAGTCTCTTATATTTTCAAGCCAGTGATTGTATATCTTTGTAAATCTCTCGGGAACCAACTCTACTTCCTTGTCAGCAGCAGCCCTTAGTGCCGGCTCTGCCAATGGTTTCATTTTTACAAACCATTGATCCGAAATTCTAGGTTCAACGATATTGTGACATCTGTAGCATGTTCCAACATTGTGGTCAGTATTTTCTATTTTAATAATATATCCGCTATCTTCAAGATCCTTTACAAATGCTTCCCTGCATTCAAAGCGGCTCATACCTTGATACTTGCCGGCAACTTCATTCATGGTTCCATCTTCATTCATGCAGCTAATTTGCTCTAAATTGTGACGAATGCCTATTTCAAAGTCATTAGGGTCATGAGCAGGTGTTATTTTCAAAGCTCCCGTACCCTTTTCCATATCCGGATACTCATCTGCAATTATAGGAATTTCCCTTCCTATTAGCGGGACAATTACCTTTCTTCCGATTAAGTGTTTATATCTTTCATCCTCAGGATGCGCAGCTATTGCAACATCACCGAAAATGGTTTCCGGTCTGGTGGTTGCAATAACAAAATACTCATCCTTGTTATCGGCATATGGATATTTTACATAATAATATTTGCCTGCAGTATCCTCGTGTTCAACCTCTGCGTCAGAAAGAGTTGTATGGCAGTCGGGACACCAGTTTATAATTCTGTTTCCCTTATAAATAAGTCCTTTTTCGTACAGCCTGATGAAAAATTCCGTAACAGCTTCGTTGCAGCCTTCATCCATGGTAAATCTTTCCCTTGACCAGTCACAGGAATTACCAAGCTTTTTTACCTGCTCCACAATTCTTCCGCCGAATTCTTTCTTCCACTCCCAAGCTCTTTTCAGGAATTCTTCCCTTCCTATCTCTTCCTTTGTTTTTCCTTCTTCTTTTTTAAGTCTTTCAACTACTTTTACTTCGGTTGCAATGCTTGCGTGATCCGAACCGGGAACCCACAAGGATTCGTAGCCCATCATTCTTTTCCATCTGATGAGAACATCCTGTAATGTTTGGTCCAATGCGTGACCCATGTGAAGCTGCCCTGTGATGTTTGGAGGCGGCATCACAATGGTAAAGGGCTTCTTATCTTTATTAATTTCCGCTCTGAAGCAATTTTCATCCATCCAGATTTTATAAATTTTATCTTCAAATTCCTTCGGATTATACTTACTTGGTATGTTTGTTGACATAATATCATCCCTTTCTTAAAATAAATAAAGCGAATCTTCTCCCCTATAAAAGGACGAGAAAACCCGCGGTACCACCTAATTTCCATTACGGCTCTTAAAATATATAACGGTAATCCGTTTAAT
>DCDU01000158.1:2531-6296 GCA_002316585.1 Firmicutes bacterium UBA1047
AAAAGGACGAGAAAACCCGCGGTACCACCTAATTTCCATTACGGCTCTTAAAATATATAACGGTAATCCGTTTAATCTTACTGCTATTTCAGATTAAATGCTCAAAAGCTACCTTCGGCACACATTGACCCATGAAATCTTTCATCCGGTGGATTTCACTCTCTGTAAAGTATATGAACCTACTCCTCTTTTTCATCGCAAATATTTAATTACATATCATATTATTAAAAATGAGTGGTTTTGTCAACAACTTTTTATACTAATCTTAATCCTTTTCACAATTCAAAAAATTTATGCCTGCAATTTTAAAATAAATGATTTTATTTATATCATTGATATTCACAGCTTACAAGGTGCCTCTGCTTTCCGGAGGAACATATCATCCATCTTTTATCACTCAACTAAAGCCATTCCCAAAGCTTTGCAGGATTCAACCGCCTCATTGTCAGGGAAATCATTGCAAATAACACTTTCGGAAACAAGGAAAGCTCCGCTATCATCGCAGGTCTTTTCCCAATTTCTCATCCATTCCCCATCTCCCCAACCATAAGAGCCAAACAAGGAAATTCTTTTGCCTCCAAGTTTGCTTTCCAAGGATGAAAACATTGGTTCAAATTCACTTTCTTCCAAAACCTCCACACCCATTGAAGGGCATCCGAAAGCAATACCATAAAAATCATTCATTAAATCTGCGGAAAAGTCAGATGCTGTGTATATGACAACCTCTCCTCCGGCTGATTTCACTCCTTCCGCAACCGCTTCCGCCATTGCCTGAGTATTTCCGGTACCGCTCCAATAAACAACTGCTATCTTTTTCATAAATTCAATCCTCTTTTCTTTTTTATTATCAGGCAGCTATGGTTAGCCGCTCAACAGTTCTTCCCTGAAAGTATAATTTTTTATAAATATTTCTGCATTTGTGATATTTAGCAAAAATCTTTTCTGCCTCACTTTCATTGGTATATACTTTCCAATGACCTGCACATTTGCTGTTTTTCCCCTCATTTTTTATAAACCCAATTACATCAGGCAGCGGGTATCCAAGAAACAAGCCTATTTCATGGGGAAACTCTCCCTAATGTTAAATCGGGATTTCAACCGTTGGATAAAATTATCTATTGTTCCATTATAACCACAGAGCCCTAAGAATTCTTTCACACCTTTCCTCATAATATCAGCAGTCAACAAAGATTTCCGATAAACAAAAATAAGTACTCTGCCATCCTTTATATGTAAAATTTCCGCATATACGCCTTTGGGATTTAGTATCTTGTTTATTGATAAAAGAGACTCCATGAGAGCTGCCTCCGATAAAAAGGTGTAGCTGAATAAATTAGCCGCCTTAATACCGGCCAATGTTGGTGAGCAGTGTAAAATTAAATACTTTTCCAATCAATCGTTACCTCCTTTAAAAAGTGATATATACTATAGTTTGTAACCATAACTTTATCTGGTTAGCACTGACTAACTTTCCGGTCTGTAAATGCGGAGAACAGATATTCTCCGCTTAAGTATGTTAGCTTAAGCTAACCACATACAGTATAACCATATCTTATTTAAATTGTCAATAACTTTTTGAAAATATTTCAAGCATATTCTTTAGCTTTTATTTAGCTGTTGAGATTAAAAATTTAATAGGAACAGACGCCTGCTTTTGATTGACAATATCGCATTATTGTAATATACTTAACACAATTAAACATCTTTCGATATTGGTGCGCCTTAAATGCGATAATAGGGAATTGGGTTAAAATCCTAAACAGTCCTGCTGCCGTAATGAGAGAGCGGTTTTTATGCTTCAAGCAACCACTGGATTAACCGGGAAGGTTAAAAACCTGCTATGACCTCTGAGTCGGAAAACCTGCCGATATTATTTGCGTAAATGCCGCAAATGCTATGCTTTACAGAGACAAAAGCGATAGCGTCAATAATCATTGGTTGTCAAAAATCTTTGTGGACTTTACGTTTCGGGAACGAGACGTTTTTTTATGCGACGAAGGAGCAAATAAATTAGTGAATTTCCCTGCAAACCCCATATGTTCGAGCGATATGCGACTTGTTCCCGAACCATTATCAATAGAAATATTTACATTCCAAAATGGAGGATGAGAAATGAAGAGAAAAAGTATTTTAGTGTTAACATTGATTTGTATTATAGCGTTACTTTCCGCCTGCGCCAACACAGGCGAAAATCCCTCTCAGGAAGAGGATAATAACACAGATTTGCCCGCAACCGACAGAGCAGGAAATGAAATATCCATACCTGATGAAATAAACAAAATAATTTCTATTTCGCCAGCCAATACAGAAATTTTAATTGAATTGGGATTTGGAGATAAAATAATTGCAGCTGACACATATTCGGAAAATATTGAAGGATTGCCTGAAGGTATACCATTATTTGATATGATGGCACCGGATGCCGAACAAATTGTTGCTTTGGAGCCGGATATAATATATACGACAGGAATGAGCATGGCAGAGGGAAAAGACCCTTACAAGCCGATTAAGGATATGGGTATATGTGTCGCTTATATTCCGTCCAGTGACAGTATAATTGGAATTTATGACGATATAATGTTCTTTGCAAAATCTCTCGGCGTCGAGGGCAAAGGTATAGATTTAGTTAACGGCATGATAGACAAAATTGAGGAAATTAAAGAAAAAAGTTCAACCATTGAAAACAAAAAAACCGTATATTTTGAA
The DNA here is from genome assembly GCA_002316585.1 of Firmicutes bacterium UBA1047. Lineage (GTDB taxonomy): Bacteria > Bacillota > Clostridia > Tissierellales > Sedimentibacteraceae > Sedimentibacter. The sequence continues at coordinate 5,238 of DCDU01000158.1, forward strand.
ATTGCCGCGGCACCCGCCCTTTACAGCTTTGGAAAGGGAGTGTTTCTAAATGAGATGATTGAAATAATCGGAGCAGAAAATGTTTTAAAAGAACACGATATGTGGATTTCCATCTCGGAAGAAAATGTTATTGCTTCCGACCCGGATGTGATATTAACAAATGTCGATTATATTGAAAATCCTGTTGAAGAAATCAAATCCCGCTCCGGATGGGAAAATATAACCGCAGTTAAAAATAATGACGTATACTTTGTTAACAATTATGCAACATCCCATTCCAATCACAATATTATTAAAGGTTTAGAGCAAATGGCCGAGTTTGTATATCCTGACATATATTAAAATGAAAACAAAGTTTAAAATAATATTATCTGTAATATTAAGTATTATAGTAATAATGATGGGAGTTGGGTTAGGAAGCGTTAATGTACACCCCGACCATATAATAAATGTAATATCGAACAAAATATTTTCAACACCGCTTTCTCCTGACATGCAAAGTGTTTCAATATCAATAGTATGGAATTTAAGACTTCCGAGAACACTTTTAGCATTTATCGTCGGCGGTGCTGTTGCAGTAAGCGGCACGGTAATGCAGTCGGTTTTGAAAAACCCTCTTGCATCTTCCTATACCTTAGGTGTGTCTTCGGGTGCATCTTTGGGAGCGGCAATTGTTATTGTGACGGGATTTAATATACCTTTTTTAGGATTATTCACTCTGCCTGTCACAGGCTTGGCATTTGGAATGCTGACAGTTTTCTCGGCAGTGAAATTTGCTTCCAAGATGGATAAAAATTTAGAAAATAATACGATAATTTTAGTGGGAATGGTTTTTTCATTGTTTGTCAATGCCATATTGACTCTCATATCAGCCATGGCAAGGGACCATCTCGCACAGCTTACATTTTGGCAAATGGGAAGTTTCTCATTAAAGGACTGGTCCAATGTAATAATATTGTTTCCAATTGTATTGATTGGAGTAATAACTTTGCAAAGTTATTCAAGGGAAATGGATATAATGACATTTGGAGAGGAACAGGCATTCACCATGGGAGTGGA
>DCDU01000158.1:6453-10470 GCA_002316585.1 Firmicutes bacterium UBA1047
CAGGCATTCACCATGGGAGTGGATGTTCACAAAATCAAATGGATTCTCCTTGGTCTTTCCGCAGCTCTTACAGGATGCGCTATTTCATTTGTGGGTGTAATCGGATTTATTGATTTAATTGCACCTCATGTGGTGAGAAAAATATTCGGCTCCAACCACAAAACAGTAATTCCGATGTCGGTGGTTTTCGGCGGCTCATTCATGGTTATATGTGACCTGATTGCCAGAACAATCATATCTCCTTCCGAATTGCCGGTAGGAGCAATAACCGCATTAGTGGGTGCACCATTTTTTGCTTACGTTTACTTTTCAAAAAGAAAGGAGTTATAATGCTTACTTTAAAAAATGTAGCAGCAGGCTATAACGGGATTGATATAATAAGTAATATTTCCTTAAATATTAAAGAAGGTGAAAATCTTTGCATTATCGGTCCCAACGGCTGCGGAAAGACAACACTTATTAAAGCAATTTCAGGAATCATTCCCCATGAAGGAACTGTAAAAATAGACGGAACTGATATTAATAATATGAAGAGGGAGCAGATTGCAAAGAAGATAGCTGTAATGAGTCAAATTTCAACTATTTACTTTTCATATACAATATACGAAACTGTGCTTTTAGGCAGATACCTTCATATAAAGGGCAGGACCTTTAAGGAGCCTTCAGCCAAAGACAGAGAATATACAGATAAATGCTTAAAGGCTGTAGGACTGTTGAATATAAAGCACAAACAAATAAGCACCCTGTCAGGAGGACAGCTTCAAAGAGTTTATTTGGCAAGAACATTAGCCCAGGAGCCAAGCATAATATTGCTGGATGAACCTACAAACCACTTGGACTTAAAGCATCAGACTGAATTAATAGATTTTCTGAGGGATTGGTCAAAATATGAAGGTCATTCGGTAATCGGTGTATTGCATGATTTAAATTTAGCAATTAAGCTGTCTGATAATATGCTGATTTTAGACAATGGAAAAATGGCTGCTTACGGTAAAACAAATGATGTTATTTCATCTGAACTTTTAAATGATGTCTATGGCATGAACGTAACAGAATACATGGTTGATTCTTTAAGACAATGGGAGAGATTTGATGATTACTCTTATATAAATAAAAATAAATTACGCAAAGTGAATTAATAACCGCATAGTCGGTTATTTTTTTGTTCATCGGTAATTAATAGAAACCGTTTTGGGTATAATAAATTAACAAAATATTTATAAGGAGATTTTGATGAAAAAAATATTATTAATTTTAATTGCGTCTGCCATGGTATTTGCGTCATGTGATAATATGACTCCCAAACCCGGAGAAACAGATAACATAAAGGAAGAATTATCAATAGAAGATTATTACCCTATTTCTAAAAATACAAAATACTCATATGAAGGTAAAGGAAACGAATTCGCAACATACACGGTATTTGTGGATTATGCAACAGATAACAGAGTTCAGACAAGAACAAACAACGGCGGGACAGAATCAGTAAACGTATTGGAATTAAAGGATGATCAGCTGACTCTTTTATATTCAAGGGGTGAAACCTATTTCAGACAGAACTTTATAAATAACGAATACGATGGCGGTAAAATTCTTCTTAAGGAGCCTTTAGAAGAAGGAAATTCATGGAATTACGACGAAAATACAACCGCCGCCATTACCGCCGTATCAAAGGAAATAGTTACCGGATTAGGAAATTATGAAGCAATTGAAGTTACTTTGGAAGGAGAGCAGGGAAAGACTGTCGATTATTATGCCAAGGATGTGGGATTGGTAAAAACATCTGCATCCGGTGAAGGTTATGAGATATCATCAACTTTATCATCTATTGAGAAAAATACGCCTTTAATTCAAACCATAGCTTTATATTATCCTAACAAAGATGGTAATCTCAGCACAATAGATGTTCAAATAGAATTCAACACTAACGATGAGCCGAAAGAAGTTATAGAAAGAATAGTCAAGGATTTATCTGTTCATGAAATTTTAAGTCCCAATACAAAGATTAATGAATTGTTCTATAATGAAGAAGAAAACAGCGTTCATATAGATTTGACAAAAGATTTTGTAACGGAAATGAATGCGGGAGCGAGTTTTGAAGCCTTGACACTTCAAAGCTTAACCAACACCTTAGGTCAGTATTACGGAGTTCGGGAAGTGTATATAACAATTGACGGAGGTCCTTATGAATCAGGACACATAATAATGGAAAAAGGAGAGCCGTCATTAGTTAACCTTGACAATGTCAGAACAGAAGAATAAGGAAAGCAAGATGGGGGGGAAGGTGTGTCCCCTTTCCTCTAAATAGCATACTCATATAAGCTGATAATTTTGCTTCCTTTTTTAACCTCTTCCGCAGGAATTCCAACAACAGTTGAATTTGGATTTGTATCCTCTAATACGACCGCATTGGCACCAACCTTAGTACCCGAAGCAATATATATATTGCCAAGAATCTTTGCCGATGTTCCGATTACTACATTGTCTCCAACAGTAGGATGCCTTTTTCCTTTTTCATTTCCGGTTCCGCCCAATGTAGCTCCATGAAACATTGTTACATTGTTTCCTACAACCGCGGTTTCACCTATTACAACACCCATTCCGTGGTCTATAAAAAGTCCTTTTCCTATTGTTGCTCCCGGATGAATTTCAATACCTGTTTTGTGTCTTGCAATGTTTGATATTAGTCTTGCTAAAAAATATCTTTTCTTTAAATATAATTGATGGGAAATTTTATACGCAATCAACGCTTTTATATGAGGATACAAAAAGAATACTTCAATCCTGTTTCTTGCAGCAGGGTCCCTGTCAAACACAGAATCAATATCTTCAATTATTGATTTTATAAATTTAAGCATAATATCATTCCTTTCAATTAATACTTAACCATTGACAGATACTTTTCTCCGCCATCAGGAGATATTGTCAGAATCTTTTTATTATGCCCATATTTTTGCGCTAATTTTCTTGCTGCTGCAACATTGGCGCCTGAAGAAATACCTATCAGCATACCAATCTTCGCTGAAATTTCAACAGCAGTATCAATTGCTTCTTCGTCGGTAACCGTGATTACTTCATCTACATATTCAGCGTAATAGGTTCCGGGTACAAAACCTGCCCCAATTCCCTGAATTTTGTGCGGTGAGGGACCGCCTCCCGATAATACTGCTGATTTTGAAGGTTCAACACCTATACTAATAATATTCTTATTGTATTCCTTAAGTTTTTTTGAAACTCCTGAAATTGTTCCGCCGGTACCGACACCGGCAGCAAATATATCAATATCACTTAACTGCTTGATAATTTCCTCACCTGTTGTATCATAATGGATTTTTGGATTAGCGGGGTTATTGAACTGGTCAGGCATAAAATATTTATTATCTTCCTTTAATAGTTCATTAGCCCTTGCTATTGCTCCGCTCATTCCTTTTTGTCCTTCCGTAAGTATTAATGTAGCACCGTGTGCGGCAATTATACTTCTTCTTTCCACACTCATAGTTTCAGGCATTACAATTATTACCTTATAGCCTTTTAATCTTCCTATAAGTGCCAATGCAATACCTGTGTTGCCGCTGGTAGGCTCCACAATTATGCTGTTTTCTTTCAAATATCCCTTTGCTTCGGCATCTTCAATCATCCCTAATGCAGCTCTGTCCTTGACGCTTCCTCCAGGATTAAATTTCTCCATTTTTAAATAAATATTTTCTCCCGGTAATTGTACTACAGGAGTGTTTCCTATTAGTTTTAGTGCATTGTAATTCATAATTTGACCTCTTTCTTTTCCACTAAATTAAAATCTATATATCTGTTATGCGAAAAGTAACTATTATTCACTAATTCTTTTGAGCACAGTTTCATTCGCCAAAGTGGGGTTCCGAGGCATACAAAAAATCCGCCTCTAATAAAAGAGACGGACTGAATCCGCGGTTCCACTCTAATTGGCAAAGCCCCCTTATATAGCACTATCATGCTACTCCATTATAACGGATGGTTCCGCAGCAGCCTACTTAATTCGGT